>NZ_JAZHFR010000088.1:0-14436 GCF_036541385.1 Comamonas sp. GCA5
CCATCGTGGTGGGCCTGGGCCATGCGCTGCCCCCCGGCAGCGCCGAGGTGCACGACCGCGCGGCCCGCACCTATGACTACACCCTGCCCTACGACGGCGTGGCCCCCGACAGCCAGGGGCGCGCGCAGGGCGGGGCCGACCAGTTTCTGGACTGGATGGCGCAGCAGTTGCAGCCCCGCCTGCAGGCAGCATTGCCGCTGCACCCCCAGCGGCAGACGCTGGTGGGCCATTCCTACGGCGGGTTGTTCACCCTGCATGCGCTGTTCACGCGCAGCGCCCTGTTCCAGCGCTATGTGGCCGCCAGCCCGTCGCTGTGGTGGGGCAACGGCACCGTGCTGGAGGAAGCCGCGCAGTTCCTGCGCCGCCACCAGGCTGGGGCCAGCGCCCTGCCCAGCGAGCTGCAGGTCTACCTCAGCCAGGGCGGCGAAGAGCTGGCCGGCCGGCGGGACCCCGGCCGCGCACCCAACCCGGAGCGTGAGGCCTCCGCACGCCAGGCCCAGGCACGGGCGCAGCAGCACGGCCTGGCCACTGCGGCCGATCTGTCGCAGGCGCTGGACCGGCTGCCGCGCGTGCGCAGCCACTACCAGGTCTGGCCCGGCGCCAACCATGGCGGCACCCAGCTGTACGCCTGCATGCAGGCCGCACGCGTCGGGTTAGACTGGGACGACGCAGCCCGGTGAAACCGGGCCGCGCCCAGCCTCTCCCTTTGTTGTCCGCGCCTTGCGCTTCCCACCCATGCGACTGCTGCTTGCCCTGCTTCTGCCTTTTTCCGTGTTCTTCACCATCGGCCGCCCTTTTGCCGGGGTGCTCTGCCTGATCCTGCAGATCACCCTGATCGGCTGGGTGCCGGCCGCCATCTGGGCCGTGTACGCGCTGAGCCAGTACAAGACCGACCAGAAGATCAAAGAGGCCCTGGGGCAGCGCCGCCCCTGACGTGAACTTATAAAAAAAGGAGCGCCTGGGCGCTCCTTTTTTTGAGTACGTTACAGCTCACAGCTCGCCGTAGCTGTGCAGGCCCGACAGGAACATGTTCACCCCGAGGAAGGCAAAGGTGGTGATGGCCAGACCCACCAGCGCCCACCAGGCCGACACCGTGCCGCGCAGGCCCTTCATCATGCGCATGTGCAGCCAGGCGGCGTAGTTCAGCCAGACGATCAGCGCCCAGGTCTCCTTGGGGTCCCAGCTCCAGTACCCGCCCCAGGCCTCGGCCGCCCACAGCGCGCCCAGCACCGTGGCGATGGTGAAGAAGGCAAAGCCCACGGCGATGGACTTGTACATCACATCGTCCAGGATTTCGAAGCTGGGCAGGCGGGTGGCAATCGTCTTGCGTGCCATCAGGATGCCGGCCACGATCAGGGCCGAAATACCGAAGTACACCAGCCAGTAGCTGCTGCCCGTGGCCTGGCTCTGGCGGAAGGCCAACGGCTCGAAGCACAGCGCCACGCCCAGCAGCCACAGCGGGGCCAGCTTGTACCACTTGGTTTCCTGGGCCTGCTGCTTGATCAGGTAGGCAAAGGCCACCATGGCGGCAATCGCGAAGGTGCCGTAGCCGATGAAGTTGGCCGGCACGTGGACCTTCATCCACCAGCTTTGCAGCGCCGGCACCAGGGGCTGGATCTCGTGCGCCTCGCGCACCACGGTGTACCAGAGCAAAAAGCCCACGGCCGCGCTGACCACCAGCATCACAAAGCTGCCCAGGGCCCGGGTCTGGTACTGGGTTTCGTAGTACAGGTAGAACAGCGCCGTCATCCAGATGAACATGACGAACACTTCGTACAGGTTGCTGACCGGGATGTGGCCGATGCCGGGGCCGATCAGGTGGCTCTCGAACCAGCGCACCATGGTGCCGACCAGGGCCAGCGTGACCGCCACCCAGGTGATGCGGCTGCCGATGGCGCCAAACGCATCGCGCTCGCCCTTGGCAAACAGGCTGATCCAGTAGAACACCGTGGCCATGAAGCACAGCATGCTCATCCACAGGATGGCGGACTGACTGGACAGGAAGTACTTGAGGCCGAACACCTGGTCCGAACGCGCCAGCAGAGCCTCTCCATCGGGGCCCTGGTACAGCCAGATGGCCAGCAGCGACAGGGCCGCCACGGACAGCATCAGCTTGGCCAGCGGCCGCCAGAACCAGCCCAGCCAGATCAGGCCGGGGACGGCGCCGATCAGGATGCCCTTTTCATACACATCCATCGCGAGGTGGTAATGCTGGAAGGCGAACAGGCCACCGGCGACCAGCAGGACGGCAAACAACCAGTCGAACCAGTTGCGGCGAACGAAAAACCCTTCGTTCAAGGTGATGGTGGCTGTAGCAGTACGACTCATACAGAACGCTCCGTGGAGGATGGCGCTGCAGCCGGGGCTGTCAGCAGCTTCTCGGTCAAATTCTCGAATTCGCGGTCAGTGTCCATGATCTTGCGATTCGATGACAAGGCCATGGTGGCACGCGCCGCCTCGCCCTGTGGGCTGATCCAGACCCACAGGCGCCGGTCGCGCACATACAGCATGGCAAACACCCCGATGATCAGGAACAGGCAGCCCAGGTAGACGATGTTCTTGCCGGGCGCACGCGCGACCTGGAACACGCTGGCCTGCACCTGGGTGAAGTCTTCCAGCATGAAGGCCATGGGTGCCGGGAAGAATTGCGCATCGCTGAGCGAGAACACCGATTGCGTCATGAAGGCCAGGGTCTGATCGCTGGGCTGCATCACCGGCAGGCCGGCCTTTTCGCGGCTGAGCTGGGCCAGGTCGAACAGCACGCCATTCAGGATGCGGATCAGCACCTCGCTGGCGCGCTCGCGCTCGGCCTCGGGCACGTTGGCTTCCATGAACTGGGCAATCGCCTGCAGGCCGCCATCGGGCTTGTCCAGGCGCGTGCCGCTGCCGGCGAACAGGTTCACGGCCCGCAGGGCCGACTGGGCCAGCGCGTCGCGCAGGTCGGTGCGGTCCTTGGGCACGGCCTGGGCGGCGTAGCGGCGCACCGCCTCCTCGCGCAGCACGGGATCGTTCAGGGCCGCACGCATGCGCAGGAAGCCCTGCATGCTGCCCTGCTCGTCGGCCGGCACGCGCAGGTAACGGAAGCTCTCGGACGGGTTCTCACGCACGCCCAGCAGGAACATGGGCACGCCGTCGCCAAAGTCCACCGGGCTCATGTAGTTCTGGTATTCGCGGGCCTGGCCCGAGGCATCGCGCAGCTTGTAGCCGATGCTGGGGCCGATGTTGCGCAGCTCCTTGTCGGTCACCGTCTTGTGGCCACCGCCCAGCCGCGCTTCGATGGAGCTGCGCAGGTCCACCTTGCGCACGTCCACGGCAGCACTGGAGGCTTTCTTGTCGGTGAAGTTCTCGACGTTGATGGTGCGCAGCTCGGTGAACTCCAGGGTCAGCACATCCTCGGGGCGGTGGGAGCCGGCGCGCATCAGCTGGGTGCTGGTGCCGATGTGGCCCTCGACCTCGAACGCCTCGCTGCCGGGCGCAAACGGCACGGCGCGCAGCTTGACGCGCGATCCCCCGTCGTCAAAGCTGGACTGGTAGATCTCGATGCCCTTGTAGCTGGCCGGGTGGTTCACCTCGATGCGCTGCGGCAGCTGCTCGCCGGTTTCGCGGTCGTGGATCACCACCTCGCTGGCAAACAGCTTGGGCATGCCGGTGTCGTAGTACTCGACGATGAATTTCTTCAGCTCCACGGAGAAGGGCAGCTCCTGCAGCAGCACGCCGTCCGACTGGTTCAGGATGGCTGTGCCTGCCTGCGTGCCCTCGGCCACCATCAGGTTGCCGCGGAAGGTCGGGTTGCGCAGCGACAGGCGGTGCTCGGGCGGCACATCGGAAATGCGGCCGCCACCGGTGTACGGCGTCTTGCCGCCCAGCCACATCTGGGCCCGCACGATCAGGTCGCCGTCCAGCAAACCGCCGATACAGATCAGCACGATCGCCGCATGGGCCGCGATGTAGCCCAGCTTGTTGGCCGCCCCCGCCTTGGCCGCCAGCATGTAGCCCTTGCCGGCGGGTGTCTCGCGCTCCTGCAGCTTCACCTTCCAGCCGCTGCGCGCCAGGATGCCGCCGATGCGCTGCGCCGCGGCCTGCGGGGCCTCGCCCAAGGCGGCCTCGGCCTTGTGGTGGAAGGCCTTGAGGCTTTGCTCGCGGATGTTTTCCTTGTAGTTGCGCAAATCCGCCAGGTACTTGGGCGTATGGCGCAGCAGACACAGGCTGGTGCTGATCACCAGGAAGGCCAGAATCAGCAGGAACCACCAGGCGCTGTAGACCGCATTCAGCTTGAGCGCCAGAAACAGCTCGGCCCAGAAGGGGCCGAACTGGTTGACATAGTTGACGCTGGGCTCGTGCTGCTTGAGCACCGTGCCGATCACCGAGGCGATGCAGATGATGGTCAGCAGGGCGATGGCGAACCGCATGGACGCCAGAAGCTCCAGCAAGGCACGCAGGCGCTGCGGTGATTCGGGCTCAAAGGACTGGCCGGAAGAAGGATCAGACATGGGAGAAGACACTGGGCCCGAAAGCAAAAGGCGGGACCATCACACTCTGGATGGACCCGCCTTGGTTGGGGTTTGTTATGGGCGGTAAGTTCCCGCGTGTTATTGCGGAAAGCTTGATTTAGCGCAAGCCTGCAATATAGTCCGCCACCGCCTTGATCTCGCGATCGTTCAGCTTGGCAGCGACATCCTTCATCTGCAGGTTGTTGGCGCGCGAGCCGTCACGGAAGGTGTTCAGCTGCTTGATCGTGTAGTCGGCATGCTGGCCCGACAGACGGGGGTACTGGCCGGGAATGCCGGCGCCGTTGGGACTGTGGCAGCTGACGCAGGCGGCAATCTTGCGGTCTGGCACACCCCCGCGGTAGATGCGCTCGCCCAGCACCACCAGTTCCTTGTCCGTGGCGAAACCGGTCTTGGCGGGCTGCTTGGCCAGCCAGGCGGTGATGTTGTTCATCTCTTCGTCGGACAGCATGCTGGCGAAGCCCTTCATCACGGGGTCGGCGCGCTTGTCGCTCTTGAAGTCGTGCAACTGCTTGCGCAAATACTCCGGATGCTGTTGTGCCAATTTGGGATTGACGACAATGGTCGAATTGCCATCCGCACCGTGACAAGCTGCGCAGACAGCTTCATAGCTGGCTTGACCTTTCACCAGGTCGGCCTTGGCCGGTGTTTCGCCCGCCGCGAAGGCCGGGAGAGCGGGTGCTGCCAATGCGGCAGCCGTCAGCAAAGAGGCGAGCAACTTCATATTGTGGGTCTGGTTATGTGCGCAAAACTGCCTCATTCTACAATGACGCCCTTACGCTTGATACACCCCCATGACGACCAACTCTTCCGAATTTGCTTCGTGTCAAACTTCTGCCCAAATTGACCCCAAGCTCGCCATGGGCTGGATGCACACGGCGCGCTTTCTGACCACGGCAGCCCAGCTGCACCATCTGCCCCCGGTGGACGTGCCCGAAATTGCGTTTGTCGGCCGCTCCAACGCCGGCAAATCCACGTCCATCAATACCCTGACGCAGCAGAAACAGCTGGCGTTTGCCTCCAAGAAACCCGGGCGCACGCAGCACATCAATTTGTTTGCGCTGGGCAAGCAGGGCGTCACCGATGCCGTGCTGGCCGACCTGCCCGGCTATGGCTATGCCGCAGTATCGCGCTCGGACAAGGAGCGCTGGCAGCGGGTGATGCTGAACTACCTGATGCAGCGCGAAAGCCTGAGCGCCGTGGTGCTGCTGTGCGATCCCCGCCTGGGCCTGACGGAGCTGGACGAGGCCTTGCTCGACGCCATCCGTCCCCGCGTGGAACAGGGCCTGAAGTTCCTGGTGCTGCTGACCAAGGCCGATAAGCTGACCCGCTCCGAGCAGGCCAAGATCCTGTCCATCACCAAGCTCAACGCCGGCGGCGGCGAGGTGCGCATGTTCTCAGCCCTGAAAAAGCAGGGCGTGGACGATGTGGCCCAGTTGCTGTGGCACTGGTGCCATCCCGACGGCCTGAAGCCCGCAACGCCAGCCCCTGCCGCACCGGAATCGGCAGCCCCCGTGGACACCCCCGCCACGCCAGACACCCCCGCGCAATAACGCATGGACGCGCCCGCGTCCTTGGTCCAGCATGGAAGCTTCACCACCCAGGAGGCACCATGCTTGAGCCCATCCGCCACCAGCTGCCACACGGCATCACGCTGGACTGCCTGGCCTGCGGAACCCCAGGCAAACCCCTGTTGCTGTTTTTGCACGGATTCCCGGAAGGCGCCTTCATCTGGGAAGGGGTGATGGCACCGTTTGCCGACCGCTGGCGTTGCCTGGCGCCCAACCTGCGCGGCTATGGCGGCTCCAGCCAGCCAGAGGCCGTGGAGGCCTACAAACCCAAGGCGCTGGTCCAGGACCTGGCAGCGCTGATCGCCCTGGAAAGTCCGGGGCAGCCGGCGGCCTGTGTGGTGGCGCACGACTGGGGGGGCGCGCTGGCCTGGAACCTGGCCATCCAGCAACCCCAGTTGCTGCAACAGCTGCTGATCATCAACGCCCCCCACCCTGGGGCCTTTGTGCGCGAGCTACAGCGCAACCCGGCCCAGCAGGCCGCCAGCCAGTACATGCATTTTCTGCGCCGTCCCGATGCGGCACCGCTGTTGCTGGCGGACGGGGCACGGCGCCTGTGGGACTTTTTCCGCACGCCCGCCGGGGACCTGCCCGCCTGGCTCACGCCGGAATGGCAGGCGCGCTACCTGGCCCACTGGCCGCAGTGCCTGGCGGCCGCCTGCCGCTACTACGCAGCCAGCCCGCTGGTGCCACCGCGCGGCGCCAGCGACGACCTGCAACCGCTGCCCGATGCGCTGCTGCACACGCCGGTGGCCACCCACATCCTGTGGGGCATGGACGATGCTGCGCTGCTGCCGGAGCTGCTGGACGGCCTGGAGGCGTGGGTGCCCCAGCTGTCCGTGGAGCGCGTGCCCGGCGCCAGCCACTGGCTGGTGCATGAGCACCCCGAGCGGGTGATCCGCAGCCTGCACCAGCTGCTGCACGAAGCCCTTCTAAAAAGAGAGCTATCTACGCTTGCCACACCTGCGTCAGAGTCCGATTTCCCTCTGGATTACTGATACAGGGACGGCTGCCCCTCGGGCCGCGTCTTGAAGCGTTTGTGCACCCAGTAGTACTGCGGCACCATGGTGCGGATGGCGGCCTCCAGTTCACGGTTCATGCGCGCGGTATCTGCCACATGGTCGTCGGTGGGAAAGTGCTCCCAGGCCGGCGACAGCTCGGCCACATAGCCCTCGGGGGTCATGCGGTTGTACAAGGCCACGACCTTGGCCTTGCCCAGGCGGGCAAAGCGCGACAGCGAGGGGATGGTGGCGGTTTCGGGCACCTGGAAGAAGGGCACGAACACCGAGTCATTGCGGCCATAGTCCATGTCCGGCAGCAGGTACAGCAGGCCGCCCTTGCGCAGCGTGGAGATGATGGGCTTGACCCCGTCGGCGCGGTTCAGCATGCGCACATTGCCGAAGCGCTGGCGCCCGGCCATGAACCAGGCATCCAGCACCGGGTCGGGATTGGTCGCAAAGATCGAGGTGAATTCGCGCTCGGTGTTCAGCGGCAGGGCCAGCCCGCCGGCATCCATGCTGTAGAAATGCGGGGCAAACACGATGGTGGGCGTGTCCCCTTCCAGCTCGTGCGTGGCACCCACCAGCTTGACACGGCGGCGCACCAGGGCTTCGGCGCCGAACCACAGCCAGCTGCGGTCCAGGAAGGTCTGGCAGAACACCACAAAACTCTCGCGCGCCCAGGCCTTGCGCTGCGCTGGCGTCGCTTCAGGAAAGCACAGCGCCAGGTTGCGCAACGCCACCTTGCGGCGCGGCGCGGCCAGGATGAACAACAGGCGCCCCAGCACCCAACCGATACCGCGCAACACCGGCAATGGCAGCTTGGCCAGCCCGTGCATCAGGGCCACGCCCAGTCGACTCCAGCTCATGCGGCACCGCCTTCGGTGGCAGATTCCGCCGACTGCGCTTCCTGCCGTGGCTGCTTGTAGCGGCCATACCCCCAAAGGTACTGCGTAGGGCACTGGCGGATGGTGTGTTCCATGGCCTGGTTGATCTGCACCACGGCCTGGTCCAGCTGGTCGGACAGCGGCATGGGCAGGGCTTCGAAAAACAGCTCGTAGCCACGACCGGCCGGCAGGCGTTCGCAGCGCGCCAGCACCACGGTGGCGCCGGTCTGCAGCGCCAGCCGGGCCGCCAGCGTCATGGTGTAGGCATCTTGACCAAAGAATGGCGCCCACTGCCCCTGTCCGCTGGGGGGCACCTGGTCGGGCAGCAGGCCCACGGCCGCGCCCTTGCGCAGCGCCTTGATCATCTGGCGCACGCCCGCCAGCGTGGTGGGCACGGCCTGCACGCCGCTGCGGTTGCGGGCGGTCAGCATCATCTCGGCCAGCCAGGCCTGCTTGGCGGGGCGGTAGAGGATGGTGATCGGCCCATGCTGCGCCGACCACTGCCGCGCCGCGCCCTGCACCGACAGCTCGAAGCAGCCCAGGTGCGGGGTCAGGAACAGGATGCCCTTGCCGCGCGACCAGGCCTGCTCCACCACCTCGGCACCATGCACGGCGTTGACCGCGGTGTCGCGCAGCCAAAGCCGGGGCAGCTCCGTCACCATGCGCCCGGCATGGCCAACCGCGGCCCGCACCTGGGCGAAGCGGTAGCCGGCCTGCCGGCTATTGGCGGCAAAACGGCGCCGGTAGGTGGGCGAGCAAGCCCAGGCCAGCCAGCCCAGGCACGCACCCAGTGCGTGCACCAGGGGCAAAGGCACCACAGAGAGGAAACGAAAAAGCGTTGACATGTACAATGTGCGGCTGTCGCCGAGTTAACAGAGCAACTTGCAGGGCGACGTAAAAAAAGACTGCTAAAGCGTTCGCCCGACTTCTGTCAGCCGAGGCAACGCAATTGCCAAGACAGGAGTTTATTCAATGGCGAACGACTTTCTCTTCACCTCGGAATCGGTCTCCGAAGGCCACCCCGACAAGGTGGCGGACCAGATTTCCGATGCGATCCTGGACGCAATTTTCACCCAAGACCCTCACAGCCGCGTGGCTGCCGAGACGCTGACCAACACCGGTCTGGTGGTATTGGCCGGTGAAATCACCACCGGCGCCAACGTGGACTACATCCAGGTGGCGCGCGACACCATCAAGCGCATCGGCTACGACAACACCGACTACGGCATCGACTACAAGGGCTGCGCCGTGCTCGTCGCCTACGACAAGCAAAGCCAGGACATCGCCCAGGGCGTGGACAAGGCCAGCGACGACGAACTGAACATCGGTGCCGGCGACCAGGGCCTGATGTTCGGCTATGCCTGCGACGAAACGCCCGAGCTGATGCCCGCGCCCATCTACTACGCGCACCGCCTGATGGAACGCCAGGCCCAGCTGCGCAAGGATGGCCGCCTGCCCTTCCTGCGCCCCGACGCCAAGAGCCAGGTGACGATGCGTTACGTGGACGGCAAGCCCCACAGCATTGACACCGTGGTGCTGTCCACCCAGCACAGCCCCGACCAGTCGGAGACCGCCACCAAGATGAAGGCCTCGTTCACCGAAGCCATCATCGAGGAAATCATCAAGCCCGTGCTGCCCAAGGAATGGCTGCAGGACACCAAGTACCTGATCAACCCCACCGGCCGCTTTGTCATCGGCGGCCCCCAGGGTGACTGCGGCCTGACCGGTCGCAAGATCATCGTCGACACCTACGGTGGTGCCTGCCCCCACGGCGGCGGCGCCTTCTCGGGCAAGGACCCCTCCAAGGTGGACCGCTCGGCCGCCTACGCTGCGCGCTATGTGGCCAAGAACGTGGTGGCCGCCGGTCTGGCGCGCCAGTGCCAGGTGCAGGTGGCCTACGCCATCGGCGTGGCACGCCCCATGAACATCACCGTGTACACCGAAGGCACAGGCGTGATCCCTGACGACCAGATCTCCAAGCTGGTGGCCGAACACTTCGACCTGCGCCCCAAGGGCATCATCCAGATGCTGGATTTGCTGCGCCCCATCTACAGCAAGACCGCCGCCTACGGCCACTTCGGTCGCGAAGAACCCGAGTTCACCTGGGAGCGCACCGACAAGGCTGCCCTGCTGCGCGCTGCAGCGGGTTTGAAGTAATTCAAACCGCCGCACGGACAAGGCGGAAGCGGTTCGTGGGCGAAGTGCATATCGCGCCCGCGATGTGAACCAAGACCCACGCACCGACAAGGCCGCCCTGCTGCACGCTGCGGCCGGCCAGAAGCCCGCCCCGGTGCCCCCACCAGCCCGCCCCTGTGCGGGCTTTTTTACGCCCTGGTGGCACCCACGTCCACGTGCACGTGGGCGTGATCGCCTCCCGCGCCTGCACCCCCAGCCGGCGTTCCCTGCCGTGCGTGGCAGGAGCTTCTACACTTCACCCTTTGCGCACGGCGCACCTGCGCCCTCCCGCCGCCATGACCCTTGCCACCCAACTGCTGCTCATTGATCCGCAAAACGACTTCTGCGATCTGCCCGCGGCGCTGTGCCCCACGCTGGGCGGCACGGCCCTGCAGCCCAGCCTGCCCGTGCCCGGCGCCCATGCCGACATGCAACGCCTGGCCGGCTGGCTGCGCGCGCAGATGCAGGCCGTGGACCACATCACCGTGACCCTGGATGCGCACCAGGTGTTCGACATCGCGCACCCGGCCTTCTGGCAGCACGCCGACGGATCCGCCGTGGCGCCCTTCACCGCCATCACGGCGGCGCAGGTGCGCGCCGGGGCCTATGCGCCGCGCACTCCGGCCCACTTGGCGCGTGCCCTGGCCTACCTGGATGCCCTGGAAGCACGCGGGCGCTACACCCTGATGGTCTGGCCCGTGCACTGCGAGATCGGCACCTGGGGCCACGGCGTGCATGCCGAGGTGCAGGCCGCCTGCCGCGACTGGCAGGTGACCCGCCAGCGCGCGGTGACGCACGTGTTCAAAGGTAGCCACCCCTGGACCGAGCACTACAGCGCCCTGGCGGCCGAGGTGCCCGATCCGCAGGTCCCGGACACCTGCCTGAACCACGCACTGCTGGGCACGCTGCTGCAAGCCCAGCGCCTGGTGGTGGCGGGCGAGGCCAGCAGCCATTGCGTGCGCGCCACGGTCGAGCACCTGCTGGAGGCCGCGCCCCCCGGTTTTGCCCCACGCTTGGTGCTGCTGACCGACTGCATGAGCCCCGTGCACGGCTTTGCCGCGCAGCACGCCGACTTCCTGCAGCGCATGCAGACCGCCGGCGTGCAACTGCACACCACCGCCACCCTGCGCCTGTAACTTCTTTTGCCCCCGCCTGCCATGCCCATCGTCCCCAGCCTGCTGGACACCGACCTCTACAAATTCACCATGTGGCAGGCGATGCTGCACCGCCACCCGCAAACCCAGGCCGAATACCGCTTTGCCTGCCGCAACGCCACGGCCTACCCGCTGGCCGAGCTGATCGACGACGTGAACGCCGAGCTGGACCACCTGTGCAACCTGCGCTTTGCCAAGGACGAGCTGGAATACCTGGGCCAGTTGCGCTACATCAAGAGCGACTTCGTCGACTTTCTGCGGCTGTTCCAGTTCCAGCGCGACTTCATCCGCGTGCAGGCCACGCCCGAGGGCGGCCTGTCCATCGAGGCCCACGGCCCCCAGGTGCATGTCATGGGCTTCGAGATCCATGTGCTGGCCATCGTCAACGAGCTGTACTTCCGCCGCCTGGCCCAGCCCGGCACCCTGGCCGAAGGCCGCCGGCGCCTGCAGGCCAAGATCGCCCAGCTGCAGACCCTGGCCAGCGGCCCGGTGCTGGCCCACCCCTTCGAGCTGTCGGACTTTGGCCTGCGCCGGCGCTTTTCCGCCGCCTGGCAGCACGAGGTGGTGGCCACGCTGACGGCACAGGCCGCGCAGTGGTTCAAAGGCACCTCCAGCGTGCTGCTGGCCAAGCAACTGGGCATCGCGCCGCTGGGCACCATGGCCCACGAATACATGCAGAGCTACCAGTCCCTGGGCGTGCGCCTGCGCGACTTCCAAAAGTCCGCGCTGGAAGACTGGGTGCAGGAGTACCGGGGCGACCTGGGCATTGCACTGACCGACACCGTCGGCATGCGCGCCTTCCTGGCCGACTTCGACCTGTACTTCGCCAAGCTGTTCGACGGCCTGCGCCACGACTCGGGCGACCCGTTTGCCTGGGGCGAGCAGGCGATCGCCCACTACCGCGAACTGCGCATCAACCCGCACACCAAGCGGCTGGTGTTCTCGGACGGGCTGAACCTGGACAAGGCCCTGGCCCTGTGGCGCCACTTTGCGCCGCACATCCAGCTGGGCTTCGGCATCGGCACCAACCTGACCAACGACCTGGGCCTGCAGCCGCTGAACATCGTCATGAAGCTGGTGCGCGCCAACGGCCAGCCCGTGGCCAAGATTTCCGACACCCCCGGCAAGACCCTGTGCGACGATGAGACCTACCTGGCCTACCTGCGCCAGGTGTTCGACATTGCCGACCCCGAGACCACAACCACCTAAAAACCATAGCTTGTAGCGCTTATCAATAGGCCACTTCAGACACAAAAATATCTGAACAGCTTCAAGGACCAACGCCAGCAGCTATGCTTTTCACCATGCCCCACGCTGCCCCCCCGCCCCACACCGCCGTCCTCATCGGCCGCTTCCAGCCCTTGCACCTTGGCCACCTGGCCCTGCTGCAGCAGGCGCTGGCGGCGGCGCAGCAGGTGGTCGTCGTGCTGGGCAGCGCCTGGCAGGCGCGCAGCCCCAAGAACCCCTTCACCTGGTCAGAGCGCGAAGCCCTGATCCGCGACAGCCTGCCGCCCGCCGATGCCGCCCGCGTGCGCTGCGTGCCCGTGCGCGACTACTACGACGAGCCGCGCTGGGTGCAGGCCGTGATGGCCGCCGTGCACACCCAGGTGCCGCCCGGCGCGCGCGTGGCCCTGGTCGGCCACTTCAAGGACGACAGCAGCCATTACCTGGCGCGCTTCCCGGGCTGGGAGCTGCTCAGCCTGCCGCGCCAGGGCGACTTTGACGCCACCCCTATCCGTGCCTGCTACTGGAACCTGGACGAACAGCCACAGGCCGCCGTGGCGCACCAACTGAGCGCCCTGCTGCCCCCTGCCGTGGCCGACTGGCTGCAGGCCTGGCAGGCCAGCCCCGACTACGCCGCCCTGCGCGCCGAATGGCGCATGCTCAGCGGCTACCGCGCCGCCTGGGCGGCCGCCCCGTATCCGCCGGTGTTCGTCACCGTCGACGGGCTGCTGCTGTGCCACGGCCATGTGCTGCTGATCCAGCGTGGCCACGCCCCCGGCCAAGGCCTGTGGGCCCTGCCCGGCGGCTTTGTCGAGCCACGCGACACCCTGTGGCAGTCCTGCCTGCGCGAGCTGGCCGAAGAAACCGCCCTGCCGCTGACCGCGGCCGCGCTGCAATCCACCCTACAGGGCGTGGAAGTGTTCGACCACCCGGACCGCAGCCTGCGCGGGCGCACCATCACCCACGTGTTTGTCTGCCACCTGCCGGGCACCACCCTGCCTGCCGTGCAAGCCGGCGATGACGCGGCCACCGCGCGCTGGGTGCCCCTGCAGGCCCTGGCCGGCCTGGAGGCGCAGATGTTCGAAGACCACTTCCACGTGCTGCGCCGCTGTTTTGAACGCTTTGGCGCCGGCCCCGTGCCCGCCCTGCCCTGATGCCCCTGGAACCGATCCCCATGACCGCCCCGCTGACCATCCGCCCCGCCACCATCGACGACACCGACCTGATCCTGCACTTTGTGCGCGAGCTGGCTATCTACGAAAAGGCCGAGCACGAAGTGCTGGCCACGCCCGCCCACGTGCACCGCACGCTGTTTGGCGCCAACCCCAAGGTGTTCGGCCTGATCTGCCTGGAGGGCGACACACCCGTGGGTTTTGCCGTGTACTTCTTCAACTACTCCACCTGGCAAGGCCAGCACGGCCTGTACCTGGAGGATTTGTACGTCTCGCCCGAGCAGCGCGGCAAGGGCGCCGGCAAGGCCTTGCTGCAGCACCTGGCCCGCATCGCCGTGGAGCAGGACTGCGGTCGCTTTGAATGGAGCGTGCTGGACTGGAACGCCCCGTCCATCGCCTTCTACGACAGCCTGGACGCCAAGCCCCAGTCGGAGTGGATTCGCTACCGCCTGACCGGACCAGCCCTGCACGCGCTGGCTGCCGCCCCCGCGGCCTGAAGCCCAGCACCGGGCCACCTGCACGGCCCGGTCGCGCGGTTGCCCGGCGCCTAGCGCGCGGGGGCTGCGCCGGTGCAGCCGCCGGCTCGCGCAGCAGCAGCTCCAGCTTCACCAGATCATCCTGCACCTGCAGTGCCACGTCGGAGCCAGGCTCCAGCAAGGCCAGCAGCGCCTGCCAGTGGTCGCGCGCGGCCCGCGGATTGCCCGCCTGCAAGGCCGCCGCACCGGCCAGCGCCAGCGCCTTGGGTTGCTG
>NZ_JAZHFR010000089.1:0-14406 GCF_036541385.1 Comamonas sp. GCA5
CACTTGCCACAAAAGGCACTGGGGCATGAAGCCCCAGTCCAAGCACTCAAAAAATGGAAGATGAAAGCTCCTGATTTATTCGTCAAGAACGTGCGTAATCATCCGGGACCCGACAGCTAGGTGGTATTACGTAAAAAAATCGCCATTTCTGCCATGAAGATACGCCTCCTCAATGCAATGGAGGTGTGATGTTACCTAGAGATATACGAGATATTCTGGCCGGCCTATTTGTGGCCGCAGTCGGATTGTTTTTTGCCATCGGTGGGATGGGTTATGCCATGGGGTCCGCGGCGCGCATGGGGCCCGGGTATATGCCCGTGATCCTTGGCTGGGTGCTGTTTGTGATGGGGGTGTTGATTGCGTTGCCAGCCTGGTTCCGCCAAGGCGACCGCATCGTTGTGCACTGGGACAGTCTGGCGGCTTCCTTGGGGGCACTGGTGGTATTTGCCTTTTTGCTGAATACCCTGGGCGTATTTTTCAGCACCATGATTGCCGTATTGGTGGCCAGCCTGCCAAAACCGATGCACATGGGCATGCGCTTGGTGATTGCCGGCATCATTGCCGTGATTACCGTCCTGATTTTCATCGTCGGTCTGAATATGACGATTTCCATGTTTCCTGAATTCTGATTGTCACGATGGAACTATTCAATAATCTGTTGATGGGGCTGCAGGTGGCTTCCGATCCCACCATCCTGTGGTATTGCTTTCTGGGGGTGTTTCTCGGTACCGCCGTGGGCGTCCTGCCCGGCATCGGTGCCCTGGCGGCCATCTCGCTGCTGCTGCCCATGACCTACCACATGTCGCCCACCGCGGCGATCGTGATGCTGGCCGGCGTGTACTACGGCGCACAGTACGGTGGATCAACAGCATCGATCCTGATGAATTTGCCCGGGGGGCCCGCGTCGGCGGTCACCTGCCTGGATGGCTACCCGATGGCCAAGAACGGCAAGGCGGGCATTGCCCTGTTCATCACCACGATCGCGTCCCTGGTCGGCGCCATGATCGGCCTGGTGCTGCTGGTGCTGTTCTCGCCCGCGATTGCCGAGGTGGGCCTGAAGTTTGGCCCTGCCGAACTGTTTGCCATGATGGTGCTGGGCCTGGTGGCGGCTTCGTCCATGGGCACCGGCTCCCCGGTCAAGGGGCTGGCGATGGTGGTCATGGGCGTGCTGCTGGGCATGGTGGGCACGGACGTGAATTCCGGTGCCGCCCGCTTCACCTTCGATATTCCGGAGCTGATGGACGGCATCAACCTGGTGGCCCTGGCCATGGGCCTGTTCGGTGTGGCCGAGGTGGTGCGCAACATCCACGGCCAGGACGACTCGCAGAAGGTGGAGAAGGTCACGCTGCGCTCCATGATCCCCGCGCGCGAGGAGATGAGGCGCAGCTATCCCGCCATGCTGCGTGGCTCGGCCCTGGGCTCGGCCCTGGGGGCGTTGCCAGGCGTGGGTCCGTCGATTGCCGCGTTCATGTCGTATGCGATTGAAAAGCGCGTGGCCAAGGACCCCAGCCAGTTTGGCCAGGGCGCCGTGCAAGGCATTTCGGCCCCCGAGTCCGCCAACAACGCCGCAGCACAGACTGCCTTCGTGCCGTCGCTGTCGCTGGGCATTCCCGGAGATGCGGTGATGGCCATCATGCTGGGGGCACTGATCATCCACGGCATCACGCCCGGGCCGATGCTGATCAACGAGCAGCCCGAAATGTTCTGGGGCCTGGTGGTCAGCTTTGCCATCGGCAACCTGATGCTGGTGCTGCTGAACATTCCCACCATCAGCATCTGGGTGTCGCTGCTGCGCATTCCGTTCACCTGGCTCTATCCCGCCATCCTGGTGTTCGTGGCCCTGGGGGTGTACAGCGTCAACAACAACCACTTCGACATCTATATGGTGGCCGGGCTGGGGGTGCTGGGCTACCTGTTCATGCTGCTGCGCTTTGAGGCCGCGCCACTGTTGCTGGGCTACATCCTGGGGCCGATGGTGGAGGAAAACCTGCGCCGCGCGCTGCTGCTGTCGCGCGGCGATCCGGCCATCTTCTTTGACCGGCCCATCAGTGCCACCCTGCTGTACGTGACCCTGGCCATGCTGGGCTGGACCCTGTTCAAGTTCCTGCGCCGCAGCCTACGTACATCTCACATCTGAGCGCGCTGCGCTTCCCGACAGAATGGCTCTGGGGCATGGTGGTGCCCCAGAGCCATTCGTGAACCTGCCGCCCCCTGGGGGCGGCTTTGTCCTGTGCCCACCGTTGTGGTGTTGACGCATGAAGCATATTTTATTGATTGAAGACGATGCAGCGATTGCGGAGTACATCTCCAGCAACCTGTGTCCAGCCACCTACCAGGTCGTGCATGTGACCGAGGCCAACAGCGGCCTGCAGCATGCGCTGTCACGCGCCTGGGATTGCATCTTGCTGGATCGCATGCTGCCCATGGGGGTGGATGGGCTGGATGTGCTCAAGGCCCTGCGGGCCGTGGCCAACACCACGCCGACCATGGTGGTCAGCGCGCTGGGCCAGACGGACGAGCGCGTGCGCTGCCTCAAGGCCGGGGCGGACGACTACCTGCCCAAGCCCTTCATCATGGAGGAGCTGGAGGCCCGCATCGAGGCTCTGGTGCGCCGCACGGCAACGTCCACGCACCCAGCCAGCCATGTGCTGCAGCTGGGGGACCTGCGGGTGGACCTGATTGCGCACGCGGTGTTCCGCGCGGGCGAGCGGATCGCGCTCAACCCGCGCGAATTCAAGCTGCTGGGCTATCTGCTGAAGAACGCCGGGCAGACCGTGACGCGCACCATGGTGCTGGAGAACGTCTGGGCCTACGACTTCCAGCCCGAGACCAACATCATCGACGTGCACATCAGCCACCTGCGGCAGAAGATTGATGTGGGCGGCGGGCCTTCGCTGATCCGCACGGTCCGCGGCATGGGCTACCGCATCGATGTGCCCGTGGCGATGTAAATGACCACGGCAACGCACCCCGTGCTGGGGCCCTTGCACCGGGCCTGGAAATCCAGTTCCTTTCGGCTGGCGCTGTGCTTCAGCGCCGTGGTGGTCAGCATCCTGGCGGGCACGCTGTCCGTGTACTACGTGGAGATCGTGGGCACGGTCAGCCAGCGGCTGGATGACTATGCGCTGCGCAACAGCAAGCGCCTGCTCAGCGTGTATGCCCAGCAGGGCGAGGCCGGGCTGGTGGAGGAGATCCAGCGCCTGGTCAGCGACGGCATCGACAGCCAGGATGAGATCTTCATTTACCAGCACCTGGATGGCGCGGTCTGGGCGGGCAATGCCACCATCGACCTGGTGCATGCGCCGCGCGTGGCGGCGCTGCAGGATTTGCCCGTGGAGCAGGAGGCGCGCAGCTTCAATGGCCGGGTCAAGATCGACGACCTGGGGCAGCAGCGCTTCTTGATTGTCGGCAGTGACCTGCAGGCCCTGACCGACATCCAGCACCGCTACATGAAGGCCACGGCGCTGGCGCTGGGGCTGGCGGTGGGCCTGTCGCTGCTGGGCGCAATGGTGTTCCGCCGCCTGATGGACAAGCGTGCTGCGGAAGTCCGCCAGGCGATCCGCCAGGCTGGCCAGGGCAACCTGCACTTTCGCATTCCCATGAACCGCAAGAGCGACGAGTTCAGCCTGCTGGAGCAGGACATCAACCAGATGCTGGAGCAGCTGGAGCAACTGGTGCGCGGTATCCGCCATGTTTCGCACATGGTGGCGCACAACCTGCGCACGCCGTTGAACCGCGCGTTGCACCGGGTGCAGGCGGCCAAGCTGGCGCCGGAAAGCCTGCGCCCGGCGCTGCTGGACCAGGTGCAGGAAGAGCTGGACCACCTGCAGCGCCTGTTCAGCAAGATGCTGTTGCTGGCCGAGGTGGAGGCCGGGGTGGGGCTGCACAACTTCGAGCCGCTGGATCTGCGGCAGGTCCTGCAGGAGGTGCTGGAGTACTACGAACCGCTGTTCAGTGACCGGCAAGTGGAACTGCAGCTGGCGCTGGAACCGGGTGGCTGGGTGCTGGGGGATTCCCACCTGCTGGCGAATGCGATGTCCAACCTGCTGGACAACTTCCTGAAATACGGGCTGTCCGCCGAGCAGCGCTGCCTGGAAGTGCACCTGCAGCGCCAGGGCCACGAGGTGCAGCTGCGGTTGCGCGACCATGGTGCCGGCGTGGCGCCCGCGATGCTCGAGCGCTTGTCCGAGCACTTCGTGCGCGACCCGCAGCACCAGCAGCAGCCGGGGCATGGCCTGGGGCTGGCCAGTGTCAAGGCCATCGTGCGCTTGCACCAGGGGCGCATCGGCTGGCGGCTGGCGCAGCCTGGGCTGGAGACCTGGGTGCGCCTGCCGCTGCACCAGCCCTGAACGGCGGCCGGGCCGTCAGGGCCCGGGGAGCTAACCGTTCACTTCCAGTACTGGCACTTGCTTTCGGCCTTGGTGGTCCAGACCTGGTCGGCGGGCAGCTTCTTGACCAGCTTGTAGTAATCCCAGGTGCCTTTGGATTCGGCCGGGGACTTCACTTCCATCAGGTACATGTCGTGGGCGTAGCGGCCATCGGGGCGGATCACGCCTTCGCCAAAGAAGTCCTTGATGGGCTTGCTCTTCCACTCGGCCATGACCTTGTCGGCTTCCAGCGTGCCGGCGCGCTGGGCGGCCTGCAGCCAGGTCATGGTGGCCGAATAGTCGGCGGCCTGGATTTCGCTGGGGCGGCGCTTGGTCTTGGCCATGAACTTGTCGGCGAACTTGCGCGACTCGTCGTTCATGTCCCAGTACCAGCTGGTGGTGAACTGCAGGCCTTCGGTGTTCTTCACGCCCAGGCTGTGGATGTCGCTGAAGAAAATCAGCAGGCCGGCCAGCTTCATGCCCTTGGTGATGCCGAATTCGCGGGCTGCCTTGATGGAGTTGATGGTGTCGCCACCGGCATTTGCCAGACCCAGGATCTGGGCCTTGCTGTTCTGGGCCTGCAGCATGAAGCTGGAGAAGTCGCTGGCGTTCAGCGGCGTCCGGACCGCCCCCACCACCTTGCCGTCATTGGCCTCGACGATCTTGGAGGTGTCGGCTTCCAGCGCATGGCCGAAGGCGTAGTCGGCGGTCAGGAAGAACCAGCTTTTGCCTCCGGCTTCCACCACGGCCTTGCCCGTGCCCTTGGCCAGGGCCACGGTGTCGAAGGCGTAGTGCACGGTGTAGGGGCTGCACTGTTCGTTGGTCAGGGCCGAGCTGCCGGCGCCGTTATCCACAAAGATGCGTTTCTTCTCCTGGGCGACCTTGGCCATGGCCAGGGCGGTGGCGCTGTTCGTGCCGCCAAACACCAGGCTGATGTCCTGCTGGTCGATCCATTCGCGCGCCTTGCTGGCGGCAATGTCGGCCTTGTTCTGGTGGTCGGCGGTGAGCAGTTCAATGGGCTTGCCCAGCAGCTTGCCGCCAAAGTCGTCAATTGCCATCTGGATGGCGACCGCCCCGTTCTTGCCTTCCACGTCGGCATACAGGCTGGACATGTCGGTGATGAAGCCGATCTTGACGGTGTCGGGCTCTTTGAAGGTCTGGGCCTGGGCAGCGGCAGACCACAGGCCCATGCCGCACAGAGCCAGAACCAGGGGAGAGAGAGCGTGGCGCATTCCGAAAACTCCTTGTGTACCGTGTGACAAAAAAGGGGTTCAGATTGCGCCGCCGACGCCATCTTTCCAACTGGGGCAAGCACGGGCGGGGAATGTCCTTGCTTGCCACGTAGGTGGACTTTGTGCTGCGCTCTAGGGCGCTGTGGCGGTGGCCGCGGGGGCGAGGTCGGGGATGGTGGCCGGCTGGGCCACCTCGGGGGCGCGGTTCTGGCGCGCGGCCTTGACCTCCTGGCCCAGGTCGTACACGGCGGTGGCGTAGTAGCTGGACCAGTTGTAGCGCGTGATGGTGTAGAAGTTCTGGGTGCCGACGAGGTAGCTGGGCGCGGCTTCGCCGTTTTTCAACTCGATCAGCGCCAGTGGGCCGTCATGGTCCAGCCCGCCCTGGGGCACCACGCCCAGCTCGACCATCTGGGCCGCTGTGAAGCTGGGGCGGATGTCCGGTGCCAGCAGGGTTGGCAGGTTCAGGCGGTCGGTGTTGAACAGGGCGGGGTACCAGACCGGCTGCCCGCTGACCCAGCCATGCGCCTTGAAGTAGTTGGCCACCGAGCCGATGGCATCGGCTGCGCTGTTGAACAGATCGATGCGTCCATCGCGGTCAAAGTCGACGGCCCACTGGGCCCAGCTGGTGGGCATGAACTGGCCCAGCCCCATGGCCCCGGCGTAGCTGCCGCGCGGCTCTGTGGTGGGGGTGCCAACGTTGTGCATCATCACCAGGAACTGCTCCAGCTCACCCTGGAAATAGCGCTGGCGTTCTGCGGCCCGTGGATGCGCCTGCGGGAAATCGAATGCCAGGGTGGCCAGGCTGTCCAGCACGCGCAGGTTGCCCATGTTGCGGCCGTAAATGGTCTCGACACCGATGATGCCGACCACCATTTCGGCGGGCACGCCAAACATTGCCTCGGCGCGCGCCAGGGTGTCGGCGTTCTGGTCCCAGAAGCGCACCCCGGCACTGATGCGCACCGGGTCGATGAAGCGGCGGCGGTAGTCGCCCCAATCGCGTGCGGTGGTACTGGTCTTGGGGGTCGGCGTCATCAGGCGCGGCACCTGCGGCAGGAAGCGCGCCTGCGCCAGCTGGGCCTGGATCCATGCCAAGTCCAGGTGCTGGCGCGCGGCCATTTCGCGCGCCCAGAGCTGGGCATCGGCGCGTTGTGCATACGGGGCGCTGGCGGCCGTGCTCTTGGCAGGGGTGTTTTTGGGCGCGCGGGGTGCGCTGTTTTGGGCGTCTGCAGGCAGGTGGGTGGCGCAGCCTGTGACCAGGCCAATCAGGAACAAGGAGGGAAGCAAACGTTTCATGGAGTATGGGGGCTGGGCCAAATCAAAGCGCGGTATGCACGCCGCAGCTGGGCCAGGCTGGGCGTCTGGGGGCCATGCGGTGCATAGCGCCATTGTTCCATCTGCAGCAGCCACTGCTGCAGTGGCTGGGATTCATCCCCCCATTGTGCTTGGGCAGCGGCCGCCAGGGCTTGCAGCCCCCGTGTGTCCGCATGCTCCAGGCCATGGCGTTGCAACTGCTGGCGGGCCTGCTGCATCAGGCGCAGCCAGGGATCGGCCACCCAGCGCCGGCGCCAGCGTTGCCAGGCCGCACCGAGGGTGGCGAGCGCCAGCAGGCTGCTCAGCCCGGCTGCCAGTTGCGGGATGCTCCAGTCGGTCCAGCCCAGGCGCTGTAGCAGGGCCGACTGGTCGCGCGGGGTGTAATTCAGCACCCAGTCGTTCCAGCGGTGGTTGAGGGCTTCCCAGTTGGCGCGCAGGCGGCGCAGGACGTCGGGGCTGATGACCTGGTCCATGGCGCCACCGAAGGCTGAGGTGGGCGGTGACAGCCGTTGCAGCTGCTCGGTGCGCGAGGGCGCCACGGCCGAGGTGGGGTCGATGCGCAGCCAGCCCTCGTTGGGCAGCCAGACTTCGGTCCAGGCGTGGGCGTCGCTTTGGCGCACGGTCCACAACCCGTCCACCGGGTTGCGCTCGCCCCCCTGGTAGCCGGTGACGATGCGTGCCGGAATGCCGGAGGCGCGCATCAGCACCGTGAAGGCCGAGGCGATGTGCTCGCAAAAGCCGTTGTGCGTCTCGAACCAGAAGGCGTCGGCCGTGTGCGGGCCGGGCACCACATCGGGCGCCAGCGTGTAGACGTAGCGGCCGCTGCCCAGGTGATTGAGGGCGGCCTGGACGATGGCGGTGTCATCCGTGCCGTGGTCGCGGCGCAGCGTCTGCGCCCATTGCGTGGTGCGGGGGTTCAGATCAGGCGGCAGCTGTAGGTGCTGGCGGCGCTGGAAGTCCGACAGCTGCTGGCCATAGGCATAGTGCAGGTGGGCCTGGGCGCGGTAGCGCAGCACCTCGGTGAGTGGGCGTGCCGTCAGCCACTGCAGGTCGGCGGTACGCTGCACCCGGCGCTGGGCATCCGGGGGCGACAAGGTGGCATCCAGGGTCAGCAGCCAGCGTTGCTGGTGGGCCTCCAGGGTGATTTCATAGTCGATGGCCGTCCCCAGCCCCGAGGCGGCGACCTGGGCCGTGGCCGGCAGCGCATACGGGGCGCCGTCGGCGTCCGCTTGCCAGTTGCGCCCGTCAAAGCGGCTCAGCACCGGCCCCCGGAAGTACAGCAAGCGCTGCGGCGGGGCTTTGCCATCGGGGCTGTCAAAGCGCACGCGCAGGGCCACGCTGTGGTTTTGTGCCAGCTCGGCCACCTGGCCGACGGTCATGTCGTTGGACAGGCCGGTCGTGCCTTTGCTGGCCTGTGTGGGCAGGCCCCACAGCGGTGGCAGGCGCGGGAAGGCCAGGAACAGCACCAGCATCAGGGCGCGCCCAGCAGTATCAGCAGGCCCGCGGTGCGCACCAGCTGCCGCAGGCTGGGGTAGCCGGACGGCATGTGCGCATTCACCAGGCAGACCAGCAGCCCCCAGACGGCCACCAGCATGGCGAGGGCCATGCTCAGCGACTGGGACTGCAGGAACAGGGTGAGCAGCGTGAAGAAGCCCAGGAAGAAGATCACCATGGCGTCGCGGCGGGCGCGCATCTCCAGGGTCTTGAGCACCAGCAGCAGGATCACCAGGACCACGCCGGCCTCGGGGCCGACGATGGAGCGAAACTGCAGCGCCGTGGCACCCACGGCCAAGGCCAGCAGGGCCGCCAGCAGCCAGGTGCCCGGCAGGCGCTGGCCGCTGCGGGCCAGCCACATGCGCCAGCCCAGCAGCAGTGCCGCCAGCGCGCTGGCCCACGGCGGCAGGTAGGCCACCTGCGGCAGCAGCACCAGGGCCACCACCCCCAGCACCAGCAAGGTGTCGCGGGTCTCGCGCGGCAGGGGAGGGGTGGTGGAATCCATTTTTGATAGCTGCTTGCGTAGGCTGTATGCGCGCTGGACGGTGATTTGATTCAAAACTCTAATGGGGTGCAGCGGATTTGCCGTCCACGGCCAGTGCCGCCAGGCAGGCGTGCAAATGTGGCTCGCCCATGGCCTGGGGCAATTGCTGTCCGCTGGGCAGTCGCAGCCCCCACAGCGCCTGTTGGGCGTGGGCCTGCAGCACCCAGGCGGTGAGGCGGGCGATCTGTGCCTCGGGATCGGTCAGGCCCGTGGCGCGGGCATCCAGCCACAGGCGGTCGGTCTGGGGCGCCGTGCCGCTGCGCACCACCAGGTCGCCGTGGCCCAGGGCCAGGGCCGAGGCGGCTTTCTTCCACACGATGCTGCGCAGGCTGTCGCCGCGCTGGTAGTGGCGCACGTTGTCGGGTTCGACCATGCCACTGTGCTGTTGCAAGCTGGTGCCGGAGTGGGCGTGGTCCAGGTGCTGGATGGGGGGCGCTGGTGTTTCGGGGCACGGGTAGACCAGCACCCGGCCATCGGGCTGCCAATAGCTCCACAGGCGGAACACGCCCAGCGGGTAACGGCTTTCCAGCACCACCCGGGGCACGCGGTGCCAGCCGCGCTGGTGCGGCACGCTGCCCAGCTCGACCACCTGTGTGTGGCCGGCGGCCACGTCGGCATGCACCCAGGCCAGCGGGCCTTGCGAGCGGTTGAGCGCCACGGACAGGCCGTGGCGATGCGGACCGGCGGCCGGGGCCTGCAGGTGCAGCGGCACGGTGGCGCGTTCGCCCTGGAACACGGGCTGCAGCGGCCCCAGGTGCAGTTGTAGGCCCTGTAGGTTGCGGTGGCCCACCCAGACGCTGGCCAGGGCACTGCCTGCTATCAGGAAGGTGAGCAGGTAGCCCAGGTTGAGCTGGAAGTTGATCGACGCGACCAGCAGCACCAGCAGCGTGGCCGCCAGCATGCAGCCGGCGGCCGAGGGCAGCACATAGATGTTGCGGTGCCCCAGGGTGTGCTCGGCACCGGGTACCTGACCGCGCGTGACCCAGTTGTGCAAGCGCTGTCGCCAGCGGCTGCGGGTGGGGCGCTGTGGCTCGGACATCAGGGCAGGGCGACTGTGTGCAACAGCGCCTGGACCTGTGCGACCGTGCCCCGGCCGGCGCGCGCCACGGCGTGCAGGCGGTGCGCCATGGTGGGCACGAACATGGCCTGCACATCGTCGGGCGATGCGTAGTCGCGACCGTGCAGCAGGGCATTGGCCTTGGCCGCGCGCAACAGGGCAATGCCGGCGCGGGGGGACAGGCCCTGCACAAACCACTGCCCGTTGCGCGTGGCATCCACCAGGTCCTGGATGTAGTGCAGCAAGGGCTCGGCCGCGTGGACCTGCAGCACCGCCTGCTGCAGCGCGGCCAGCTCCTCGGACGTCAGCTGGGGCGGCAATTGGTCGGCATGGGCGCGGTGGCCGTGGTGGGCCAGCAGTTGCAGCTCTGACGCGCGGTCGGGATAGCCCAGGCTGACGCGCATCAAGAAACGGTCCAATTGGCTCTCGGGCAAGGGGTTGGTGCCCAGCTGTTCCTGCGGGTTCTGGGTGGCAATCACGAAAAACGGCGTGGGCAGCGGGTGGGTCCGGCCTTCGATGGAGACCTGTTTTTCCTCCATGGCTTCGAGCAGCGCACTCTGGGTCTTGGGGCTGGCCCGGTTGATTTCATCGGCCAGCAGCACCTGCGCAAACACGGGGCCGGGGTGGAACACAAAGCCTTCGCGGCCCCGGTCGTAGACGGACACCCCGGTCAGGTCGCTGGGCATCAGGTCGGCGGTGAACTGCACACGGGCAAACTGCAGCCCGAACGCATGGGCCAGGGCATGGGCCAGGGTGGTTTTGCCCACGCCCGGCACATCTTCGATCAGCAGATGCCCACCGGCCAGCAGGCAGGCCACGCAGTCCTGGACCTGCTGTTTTTTGCCAACGATCACCGTGTTAAGCTGATCCAAAAGAGACCGGATTTTTTGTGATGTCATGCACAGAAGGTATCCGAAAACAATGACAACAGGGGACAAGAAAAGTGGGCAAGACAGGCTATTTTTCTCATCACTCATGCCGACAGCATGAGATGGGGCCAGGGCATCCGGAGTGTCCGCAGCGCCTGGATGCGATCGAGGACCGGTTGCTGATGACCGGGGTGCTGGACGGTCTCGAACGGATCGATGCACCCGCCGCCGCGCTCAGCGATGTCGAACTGGCCCATGACCGCATGCATGTGGCGGCCCTGCGTGGCCTGACCGATAGGCTGGTCGAAGAGCAGGCCGCCGGCGGCCCCGAATACACCCAGCTGGACACCGACACGTCCATCAACGCCCACACCTTCACTGCCGCGCTGCACGCGGCCGGCGCGGCGGTGGCGGCCACCGATGCGGTGCTGGACGGCGAACTGGAAAACGCCTTTTGCGCCATCCGTCCCCCCGGCCACCACGCCACGCGCGACAAGGCCATGGGCTTTTGCTTCTTCAACAATGTGGCGATTGCCGCCTTGCACGCCCTCCAGCGGCGCAATCTCAAGCGGGTGGCGATCGTGGACTTTGACGTGCACCACGGCAACGGCACGGAAGACATCCTGGCCGGTGACAACCGCGTGCTGATGGTGAGTTTCTTTCAGCACCCCTTCTACCCGTTCAGCGGCGACAAGGAGCCGGCCGCGAACATGCTCAACATCCCGGTGGCGGCCTACACCAAGGGCATGGACATCCGCGAGCTGGTCGAGATGCTGTGGATCCCCCGGCTGGAGGCTTTCAAGCCCGAGATGATCTTCGTCAGCGCCGGTTTCGATGCCCACCGCGACGACGATATGGGACAGCTGGGCCTCACGGAAAACGACTACATCTGGTTGACCGAGCGCATCAAGGACATTGCCCGCCGCTTCAGCAAGGGGCGCATCGTCTCTTGCCTGGAAGGGGGCTACATGATGGGGCCGCTGTCACGCAGTGTGGAAGCGCACCTGCGTGTGCTGGCCGATGTTTGAGTGGAGGTGGGTATGGATGCAGAGCTGCTGGTGCAAACGCGCGATGCGCGCGGCGTGGTCACGCTGACCTTGAACGATCCGGTGCGCTTCAACGCCCTGGGGGCCCCCATGCTGGAGGCCTTGCAGTCGGCCCTGACGGAGCTGGCCACCGACACCGGCGTGCGCGTGGTGGTGCTGGCCGCCCAAGGCAAGGCCTTTTGTGCCGGGCACAACCTCAAGGACATGGCGGCCCACCCGCAGTTGGACTATTACCAGGACTTGTTCGCGCAATGCTCGCGCATGATGCTGAGCATTGCGCGCCTGCCTGTGCCCGTGATCGCGCGGGTGCAGGGCATGGCCACGGCGGCGGGCTGCCAACTGGTGGCGCAGTGTGATCTGGCGGTGGCCAGCACGCAGGCCAGCTTTGCCACCAGTGGCATCCAGTACGGGCTGTTCTGTGCCACGCCCAGCGTACCCCTGGTGCGCAACATCCCTTTCAAGCAGGCGATGGAAATGCTGTTGACGGGCGACTTCATGGACGCCGAGACGGCCCAGTCCCAGGGTCTGGTGAACCGCGTGGTGGCCCCCGAGGAGTTGGATGCCGAGGTGGAGAAGCTGGTGCAGGCCATCGTGCAGAAGCCGGCAACGGCGGTGCGCATGGGCAAGGAACTGCTGTACCGCCAGCGTGAACTGGGCCTGCAGGCGGCCTACCAGCTGGCCGGCGAGGTCATGGCCTGCAACATGATGGATGCCGATGCCCAGGAGGGCGCGCAGGCCTTCGCGCAAAAGCGCGTGCCCCACTGGCGCCAGTAGACCGGGGCATGCTGGGCGGGCCGCAGGCCGGCCACCCCGGCAGACTGCGCCACAATCAGCCCATTCATAGCCGCAGGGTGGTTGCACCATGGACATCGTTGACAAGCTGATTGATGACTTCAACAACTCCAGCGCCTGGCTGGAGTTTTTTATCGTGCTCGGCGGTTTGCTGCTGGCCTACGTCTGCGTGCGCTTCTGGGGTCGCCACCTGAAGCACAAGGGGCGTGCCGCCTCGGTCTGGTTTGGCTCCAACCCGCTGCATGGGGCGATGTTCCCCTTGATGGCGTTGCTGTGGATCTACATCGCGCAAGCTATCACGGTGCAGTACATGCCGGTGTTCTGGCTGCGGATCGCTATCTCGCTGCTGTGCTCGTTGACCGTGATCCGCTTCGTGGCCCGGGTGTTGAGCAAGTCGTTCCCCCAATCCACCGGCATGCGCCTGATCGAGCGGGTGTTCTCGTGGATGGTCTGGGGGCTGGCCGTGCTGCACAGCCTGGGCCTGCTGACGCAGGTGCTGGAAGAGCTGGATGCCGTCCGGCTGACGCTGGGCAAGTCGCAGATCAGCCTGCTGAGTCTGATTGAGGGCGCGCTGTCCACCGGCCTGATGCTGGTGGTGGTCCTGTGGGTGTCCAGCCTGTTCGAGCAGCATGTGATCAACCGCTGGGTCGGCGACCTGTCCATGCGCAAGGTCAGCATGAATGTGACGCGCGGGGTGCTGATCACCGTGGGCCTGCTGCTGGCGCTGTCCTGGGTTGGCATGGACCTGACCACGCTGTCGGTCATGGGGGGCGCGATCGGCGTTGGCCTGGGGTTCGGTATGCAAAAAATTGCTTCCAACTACGTCAGCGGTTTTCTGGTGCTGATCGAGCGGGCCCTGCGGATTGGCGACAACGTCCGCGTCGATGGGTTCGAGGGGCGCATCACCGACATCAAGACCCGGTTCACGGTCATCCAGGCTTTGAATGGCCGCGAATCCATCGTGCCGAATGAAACCCTGATCACCCAGCGGGTGGAGAACCTGACGCAATCCGATCGCCGGTTCAGCCTGTCGACGACGATGGTGGTCGGCATGGACAGCGATGTGGAGCAGGTGCGCCAGGTCCTGCTGGCGGCGGCGACCAGCCAGCCCCGCGTGCTGGCCCAGCCGGGGCCCTCGGTGCAACTGGTGGATTTCCTGGAGCATGGCCTGCAGTTCAGCCTGAACTACTACATCAGCGACCCACAGAACGGACAGGGCAACATCCGCTCCGACGTCAACCTGGCGGTGCTGCAGGGTTTGCGCGCGGCGGGCATCCAGCTGCCAGTGCCACGGCAGGTGCTGGAGTGGTCGGGCGGTGCGCCCGGTGCCAAAGACGCCGATGTGGACCCTGAGGCCGTGGACCATCGCGCCTAGGTGAAGACCCTAGGTTGATCAAAAAACGCTGGGGATTTCACAAGCTGCGTGCATAAAATGGAACGATCGTTCTTTTTTATCCGCCCTGCTTGGCAACGTCTTTTTACGGGACTTGCTGCATCGCGGCATAGAATGTTCCAAGTTTACGTTTACGTCAATTCAAACAACTTGCAATCACACTGATCCAAGGAGCAGCAGCATGAAGGTATTGGTTCCAGTCAAGCGCGTGGTGGACTACAACGTCAAAGTCCGCGTGAAGTCCGACGGCACAGGCGTGGACATCGCCAACGTCAAGATGAGCATGAACCCGTTTGACGAA
>NZ_JAZHFR010000008.1:0-79987 GCF_036541385.1 Comamonas sp. GCA5
GCGAATGTGGCGCGGGCCGCATTCGCCCCTGGGCGGCTGGCTGCCAGCGGGCGGGGCGTGGGCATGCCCGTCTGCCCCACGTTGAAGACGGCCACCACCTGGGCCAGGCGCTCGGCCTGTTCGTTCATGGACATGGCCGCCGCGCTGGATTCCTCGACCAGGGCGGCGTTCTGCTGGGTCATCTGGTCCAGGTTGCTCACCGCCTGGTTCACCTGCGCAAACCCGTCGTGCTGCTCGCTGGCTGCGGCGCTGATTTCACCGATGAGGTCGGTCACCCGGCGCACGCTGGCCACGATCTCCTGCATGCTGGCACCGGCCTGGGCCACCTGGGCCGAACCGGCATCCACATTGCTGACACTGGCAGCAATCAGGGCCTTGATTTCCTTGGCCGCCTCGGCGCTGCGGCCCGCCAGCAAACGCACCTCGCCCGCCACCACGGCAAAGCCGCGGCCCTGCTCACCGGCCCGCGCGGCTTCGACGGCGGCGTTCAGCGCCAGGATGTTGGTCTGGAAGGCGATGCCGTCGATCACGCCGATGATGTCGCTGATCTTGTGGCTGCTGTGGGTGATCTGCTGCATGCTGGTCACCACCTGCTCCACCACATGGCCGCCACGTTCAGCGGCCTGCACCGCGGTCGTCGCCAGCTGGTTGGCCTGGCGCGCCGTGTCGGTCGACGGCGCGACCGTGGAGGTCAGCTCCTCGATGCTGGCGGCGGTCTCTTCCAGATTGGCAGCGGTCTGCTCGGTGCGGCCGGACAGGTCGTGGTTGCCGGTGGCGATCTGCGAGGCCGCCGACGACACTGCCTCCACGCCATTGCGCACTTCCGACACCACGTCGCGCAGGCGCTGCGCCATGGTTTGAAGGCTGCGCAGCAAGCGGCCCAGTTCATCCTTGCGATCATCCTGCACCTCGGCCGTGAGATCGCCCGCAGCAATCGTGTCCGCCAGCGCCACCGCCTGGTCCAGCGGCACCGTGATCTGGCGCACGATGACGATGGACAGCAGCAGGCCCAGCACCACCACCGCCAACAGCGCCGCACTGCCCACCAGCATGGCGGCGTCGCGGTCCTGGGCACTGTCGGCCAGGGCCTGGTCCCGCATGCGCTCCTGCAGCGTCACCAGATCGGTCTGTGCCTGGTTGTAGACCGCAACGGCCGGCAGCAACTGGCTGTCGAGCATCTGCCGGGCAGGCGCCAGCTCGCCGCGGTTGCGCAGCGCACTCAGCTGGCCATTGATCTCCAGCACCTTGCTGCGCGCCTGGGCGATCTTTTCCAGCTGCTGGTGACCTTCCTGGCTGTTCAGCACCTGTTCGAGCTGCTGCTGCAGGGCCGAGGCCCCCTCGACCCCTTGCTGGACCTTGCCCGCGGCGTAGCGGCTGACCTCGTCCTCGTTCGACATGGCCCCCAGGATCACGTTGGCAATCGCCAAGTCCGTCACGCCACGCCACTGCACCGCCAGGCGGATGCGGCTTTCATAATTCTGGATGTCCGAGCGCACCTGTGCTTCCACACGCCCGATGTAGGTGGTCATGCCGAAGCCGGCGGCCAACGTCAAGGCCAGCACGCCAAACAGCAACCCAGATTTTTTGGGACACCGACCAGTTCTTGAATTGCATACCCCTCCCTTTGCGCTTTGTTGTTGTTGCGGCAGGGCGCAGCCCAGACGGTGGCTGGTGGAATGCGCCCGACACCTGCCGACGCAGTATCTGGAAGAAGCCCTTTTGCCGACCCAGGATTCCCGACAGCTATTGTGCCCAAGCAAACCGCGTTAAAAACACAGTTGCTTTGTGTCTGCGTTTTTGCCCAGGCAGTTTGTACCCACTTACACACCCCTTGAGACCCCCACCCATGCCTGCCAGGTTCCATGCCGACCTTCACTGCCATTCCACGTTTTCGGATGGAACCCTCACGCCCGCACAACTGGCGCAACGCGCCCGCACGGCCGGCGTCACGCTGTGGGCGCTGACCGACCACGATGAGCTGGCCGGCATCCCTGCCGCCCAGCAGGCGGCCGCCGCGCAGGGGCTGGACTTTCTGGCCGGGGTCGAAATCTCCGTCAGCTTTGCCCAGGCCTGCGTGCACATCGTCGGGCTGGGCGTTGATCCGGAACATCCTGCGCTGCAGCAAGGTCTGGCCGACCTGCGCAACAGCCGCGGCCCACGCGCCCAGGAGATGGGCCGCCAGCTGGAGGCCGTGGGCATCCCCAACGCCTACGAAGGCGCACTGCGCTATGTGGGCAACCCGGCCCTGATCTCGCGCACCCACTTTGCACGCCATCTGGTGGAGACCGGCGTCTGCAAGGACATCCCCGAGGTGTTCAAGCACTACCTGGCCGATGGCAAGCCCGGGCACGTGCCCAGCGCTGGGCCAGCCTGCAGGAAGCTGTCGGCTGGATCACGCAGGCACAGGGTGTTGCCGTGATGGCCCACCCCGCCCGCTATGGCTTCACGGCCAACGAAGAGCATGCCCTGTTCAACAGCTTCTGCGCCTGCGGTGGTCAGGCCGTGGAAGTGGTGACTGGCAGCCACGCGCCGCACGAATACGCGACCTATGCCGCACTGGCCCGCGAGCTGGGCCTGGCCGCCTCGCGCGGCAGCGACTTTCACAGCCCGCAGGAGTCCAAGATCGACCTGGGGGGGCTGCCCCCCGACCTGCCGGGGCTGCAACCCGTCTGGGACTTGCTGCAGGACCGCATCGTGCGCGCCCCGGCGCCCTGAAGCACCGGGCCTGCCACGCCCACGGTGGGCGACAAATTCCACCGGACTGACGACAGACTGGGCCCAGCTGCGCTAGGCTTACCACCACGGCATCACCAAGGATCGTCCATGGCACAGTATTTCGAGATTCATCCCGACAACCCCCAGCCCCGGCTGCTCAAGCAGGCCGTGGCCCTGCTGCAAAAGGGCGGGGTGCTGGCCATCCCCACCGACTCCAGCTATGCCCTGGTCTGCCAGCTGGACGACCGGAACGCCGTAGACCGGTTGCGCCGGATCCGCCAGGTGAACGACAAGCACCACCTGACACTGCTGTGCCGGGACCTGTCGGAACTGGCCAACTACGCCATCGTGGACAACAAGCAGTACCGCCTGATGAAGCTGGCCACGCCAGGCCCTTACACCTTCATCCTGGACGCCACCAAGGAGGTGCCACGGCGGGTCAGCCACCCTTCGCGCAAGACGATTGGCCTGCGCGTGCCCGACCGCAAGGGCACCCAAATGCTGCTGGAGCTGCATGGCGCCCCCCTGCTGGCCACCACGCTGATCGCCCCCGGCGAGAGCGAGCCCATGAACGACCCGCAGGCCATCCGCGCCCGCTGGGAGCACGAGATTGACGCCGTCATCGACGCCGGTGCCTGCCCCCTGGAGCCCACCACCGTGCTGGATCTGACCCCCATGGGTGCAGGGGATGAGCCGGCGGTGTTGCGACAAGGTGCCGGCCTGCTGGACCGCATTGGTTTGTAGGCCCACGCACCAACGGGGCGCCAGGTTTGCGACAATGAGGCGGTGAACGCCTCCGACCTCATACAAACCGTCCTCATCTACGCCCTGCCTGTGCTGTTCGCCATCACAGTGCACGAGGCGGCCCACGGCTATGCTGCACGCCATTTTGGCGACCAGACCGCCGCGATGATGGGCCGCATCACCCTCAACCCCCTCAAGCACATCGATCCCATCGGCACCATCCTGATGCCGCTGTTGCTGTACTTCTCCACCTCTGGGGCCTTCCTGTTCGGCTATGCCAAGCCGGTGCCGGTGAACTTCGGCAACCTGCGCCACCCCAAGCGCGACATGATCTGGGTGGCCCTGGCCGGCCCGGCCTCCAACTTCGTCCAGGCCATCGCCTGGGCCGTGCTGCTGGTGATCCTGGCCGTGGCTGGCACACAGGAGCGCTTTTTCATCGAAATGGCGCGCGCCGGCATTCTGGTGAACCTGGTGATGTGGGCCTTCAACCTGTTCCCCCTGCCTCCCCTAGATGGGGGTCGCATCCTGGTGGGCCTGCTGCCGACACGCGCCGCCCTCCTGCTGTCGCGCGTGGAGCCGTTTGGCTTTTTCATCGTGCTGGCGCTGGTGCTACTGGGCATCGTGGGCAGCCTGTGGCTGCGGCCGCTGATGGACATGGGCTACACCGTGATCGACTGGATCATCACCCCCGTGCTGGCGCTGCTGCGCTGAGGCAACATTTTTCTGCGCTGCGCCCCCTGCGCAGCCCCCGACTTTGAACTTGGTTTGAGCTATGAGCACCACCCGTTTCCTGACTGGCATCACCCCTTCCGGCACCCCGCACCTGGGCAATTACGCAGGCTCCATCCGCCCGGCCGTGGCGGCCAGCCGCACGGCAGGCGTTGAAAGCTTTTATTTCCTGGCCGACTACCACGCCCTGATCAAGTGCCAGGACCCCGCGCGCGTGCACCGCTCCACCCTGGAGATTGCCGCCAGCTGGCTGGCCTGCGGACTGAACCCCGAACACGTGGTGTTCTACCGCCAGTCCGACGTGCCCGAGATCCCCGAGCTGAACTGGTTCCTGACCTGTGTCACCGGCAAGGGCGTGCTCAACCGCGCCCACGCCTACAAGGCCTCCCAGGACAAGAATGCCGAAGCCGGCAAGGACCTGGACGATGGCGTGACGGCCGGCCTGTTCATGTACCCCGTGCTGATGGCCGCCGACATCCTGATGTTCAATGCCCACAAGGTGCCCGTGGGCCGCGACCAGATCCAGCACATCGAGATGGCGCGCGACATGGCTTCCAGCTTCAACCACCTGTACGGTGAGCACTTTGTGCTGCCCGAAGCCGCCATCGAGGAGAGCGTGGCCACCTTGCCCGGCCTGGACGGCCGCAAGATGAGCAAGAGCTACGACAACACCATTCCGCTGTTTGCGCCACGCGAGCAACTCAAGAAGCTGATCGGCAGCATCGTCACCGATTCACGCGCCCCCGGCGAACCCAAGGACACCGAAGGCTCCGCGCTGTTCCAGCTCTACCAAGCCTTTTCCACCCCCGAGGACACCGCTGCCATGCGCCAGGCTTTTGCCGACGGCATCGGCTGGGGCGATGCCAAGCAGATGCTGTTTGAGCGCATCGACGCCGAGCTGGCACCCATGCGCGCACGCTACGAAGATCTGATGGCCCACCCCGAAAAGGTGGAGGCTGCCCTGCAGATTGGTGCCGAACGCGCCCGCGCGCTGAGCCGCCCGCTGATCGCCACCCTGCGCGCGGCCGTCGGTCTGCGCAGCTTGGCCAGCCAGGACACCGGCGCCAAGCAGGCCAAGGCGGCGAAGGCGGCCCTGCCCAGCTTCAAGCAGTACCGCGAGAAGGACGGCAAGTTCTATTTCAAGTTCCTGGCTGCCGATGGCCGCCTGCTGCTGCAAAGCACCGGCTTTGACCAGCCCAAGGTCGCAGGCCAGACGATTGCACAGTTGCAGCAACAGGGCGCCACGGCCCTGGCAGCACTGGGCACGGCGGTCCAGCTGGCAGACGCCATCAGCAGCGATGACGTCGTGCATGCCCTGCACGTCTTGCAGGAAGCCAGCCAGGCCTGAGGCCCTGCGCCATGGCTGTGGCGGCGGGGCTGAGGAGCGCTGCCCCGCCGCATTAGGTCATCCCAGCACGGCGTCCCATCGCACGGCCTGCGAAGGTCTGTTGTGCCATCCATGGCCCCCAAAGACTCCAGTGCGACGTGCAGCAGCGCGGTGCACTGGTCACTCCATCGTTGGATGGCCCTCAACCCGCCCTGGGGTAGAAGGTTGGGAGCACCAACCGGCGCCAAAGGCTGCAGCGTACTGCGACTGCCTCGCAGGGTTGTCAGGGGGCGTAGAGGCAGAATGACCGTCGCCCAGTCACGGGTCACACCGAGAAAACGCCCACGTCCTTAGCGTGGCAGCAGTGACACGACTTTCGCTGTCCAAACGCAAGTCTCTGCCACGCGCTGACGGGATTGACTGCCCCACCCGATGACTGCGGCGGACAGGCGAATCGCCTGCCAGCCATCTTGTGGTCTTGGCGCCTGCGCGGCGCAAGCCAAAGCCAGCACTATGGATGCAGCAAACAGTTGCGCACAGTTTCGTCAGCACCAACGAAAAAGCCTCAGAACTTTGCAGCTCTGAGGCTTGTCGTTTTGGTGCGGCTGGCAGGAATCGAACCCACGACCCCTTGGTTCGTAGCCAAGTACTCTATCCAGCTGAGCTACAGCCGCTGAAGCCGTGATTATAGGCAGGTTTTGGCGGCACAAATCCGAAAAACGCTCTTTTTCCTGTGGGGTGCAGCAGATCGCGCTCCCAAATCACTGTATTTGCATACAGTTTTTATCGAAAAATATAGCAGACCGGCCCTAGAATGATGGGCTGCATGCTATCGATGTACAAGCAAACTTTCTTGCCTGGGCATGTGCTGGCCCATGGCGACGCGTAAAAAGAAAACCTTTGCCCCTCTCTCCTGGCTGCGTGCATGGCGCCAGCGCCTGACCAGCCGCATGGCCTGCTTTGTCTGGGGGGCCATCCTGGGCAATGCCGTGCTGAGCCACCCCATCCAGCCCCTGAACCTGCTGCTGGAGCCGCCCGAGCACATGCTCAGCACCACGGCAAGGGATTGGCTGGCGCTGCTGCGCACCGAAATGCGCCAGTTGGGTGGCACAGTCAGTGCGGCCGTGGGCGATGCCACCACCCACTGGCTGCGCACGCGCACCCAGGACACACGCCCCCAGGATTCGGCCCCACCGCCCGCAGCCACGCGCAGTGGCGACTTTGCCGATTGCGCCGACCAGTTTCCGGCCCAACGCCCCCTGCATGTGGCGGACACCAGCACCCAGTGTGCCCCCTTGGCCCTGTGTGCCGATGCCTTCGCCGTGCTGTATTCGGGCCTGACCAAGACGCCCCTGGTGGTGGTGGAAAAACTCAACCGCCAACGCCTGCAGCACGCCACCGGGCTGGTACGCACCGACGCGTTCTACGCCGACACCCGCATTCCTGCGCCATGGCGCGCCGACCTGTCCGACTACCAGGGCAGTGGGTATGACCGCGGCCACCTGGCCGCAGCGGCCAACCAGCCAGATACCCAGGCCATGGCCCAGTCGTTTGCGCTGAGCAACATGGTGCCCCAGGACCCGACGCACAACCGCCGGCTGTGGTCCAAGCTGGAAGCCGATGTGCGCAAGTACGCGCTGCGCACGGCGGGCAATGTCTATGTATTCACCGGCAGCCTGCACGAGGGGCCGACGCAGACACTGGGGCGCAATGCCGTGTGGATTCCCAGCCACCTGTTCAAGCTGGTGTACGACGAAAACCAGCAGCGTGCCTGGGCCTATGTGCTGCCCAACCGGGCCGACGCACAGATCACCCGCCCCATGGATTACGCCGCTTTCGTCGAGCGCACCGGCTGGCCACTGCTGCGAGGGCTGCCAGTGGTGGGCAGCATTCGTTGAGCCTCGCACACCGGGCGTAAAAAAGGCGCCTGCCAAGGCGCCGTATGGGGATGTCAGTCCGCGGACTCAGGCCGCTGGGTGCTCGCCGCCCGCAGACAGCTCCTCCGCCGAGCGCATGCGCACCCGCATCCAGAAGCCGCGCGGCTCGCCCTGCTTGACCAGCTTGGTCTCCATCTTCATGCGGTTGAGCAGCGGTGTGGGGATGTGGTAGAGCGAAGGCGCACGCAAGATGGACTCCTGCGAAGGCATCTTCCAGTACTGGTCATAGCCCGCGTGGTAGGCCACTTCCTCGCACCAACCGGCACGCTGCAGGTCGGCCATCATGCGGGCGGTGAACTCTTCGCCCTCGGCCACCCCGAGATCGGGCACCAGCAGCAGGCGCTGGGTGGCGGGCTGGATGTGCACCCAGAATTCGGCCGGGGCATGCTCCAAGCCCTTTTCGACGACCGCCGGCTCCGACTCATCGGCCAGGCCATCGCGGCCCATGAAGCGGCGACGCGGCTCCTCCTCCTGCGAGCTGGTGGCCCGGGTCGGCGCGGGGGCTGGTGCGGGCTTGTCTTCCGCCCCTGTCAATGTCGAAATCAACCGGTCAAAAATACTCACTGCGCTGTGTCTTTCCGTTCTGCCTGCCGCATGCGCAGGCCATAACCACTTCGTTCAGGGGCCTATTGTGGCAAAAAGCCACGCAAACCGATGCTGCGCCCCATCCGATAACCTTGGCAACGCCCGATTTTTTAACGATTAGCAACTATCAACGGCTTCATGCCCGGCCAGCTTGACCTGCGTCAACGACGCGGCAGTCCAGCGGCTCACGCCAGCAGCGCCAGCACCACGGACGACTCCGGCACCTGCACCACCACCTTGCGCCCAACGCGCAAGCCACTGCCCGCAGCGGCAAAGCCGACCAGTTGCACCCCGGCGGCGGTCTGCACCGCCACCTCATCGCCGATCGCCCCGATGGCCACCCGCGTGACCTTGCCGCTCCAGGCATTCGGTACCGGTCCGGTCTGCGCGGCCAGCTGCCAGGGCTGCACCAGCACGGCCGTGGCCTTGCACAAGGCCAGCACGGGCAACCCGGCCTGCAGGCCCAGCAGCTGGGCGCTTTCGGCCGTGATGCGCGCCGTCAGCTCCAGTTCGGCGTGCTGGCTGCGCAGTTGCACCAGGGCCAGCGGCCCGGCCACCTGCACCTGCTGCACCACGCAGGGCCACTGGTTGCGCATGCTGGTCTGCACGCCCAGGCGCGGCACCGCCACCGGTGCCCGCAGCTGCTGCATGACCGAGCCGCGCACCTGGGCCAGGGCATCGGCGGCCGTCAACAGCTCCTGCCCGGCCGCCGTCAATCGGGCCCCGCCGCCGCCCGCACCGCCGACGGACTTTTCCACCAGGGCCACGCCCGCCAGGTTGGTCAGGGTGTCGATCGCCTGCCAAGCAGCCTTGTAGCTGACGCCCACATCGCGGGCCGACTGCGAGATGGAGCCACTGCGCGCAATGCCGCGCAGCACCTCCAGGCGGCGGTCGGTTTGCGGGTAGCCCAGCGCCTGCATCCAGACGGGCGCTGCGGATGAATCGTTCGAAGACTGGGACATGCGCGCATCATGCCGCCAATTGCCCACCGTACCGGCACAGCATGGCTATACTTTCGCTATTCACTAAAGGAATAGCGCTCCATGTTCACCCTGCCCACCCTGCGCCGCAGCCTGATCCTGACCGCCTTGCTGGCGGGCGCCGCCCATGCCGACACCGTGTCGGTGGCCGTGGCGGCCAACTTCACCGCCCCGATGCAGAAGATTGCCGCGGAATTCGCCAAGGACACCGGCCACAAGGCCGAGCTGTCGTTCGGTGCCACCGGCAAGTTCTATGCGCAGATCAGCAATGGCGCACCGTTTGGCATCCTGCTGTCGGCCGATGACACCACCCCCGCCAAGATTGCCAGCGAAGGCAAGGGCGTGGCCGACTCGCGCTTCACCTACGCCGTGGGAAAGCTGGTGCTGTGGAGCAAGCAGGAGGGCTATGTTGACGCCCAGGGCGCCGTGCTCAAGACCGGCAAGTTCCAGCACGTGGCGATTGCCAACCCCAAGCTGGCGCCCTACGGCCTGGCGGCCGAGCAGACGCTGACCCAGCTGGGCCTGCTGGAGCAGATCAAGCCCAAGTTCGTGCAGGGTGAAAACATCGGCCAGACCTACCAGTTCGCCGCCACCGGCAATGCCGAGCTGGGCTTCGTGGCCCTGTCGCAGGTGATGGAAGACGGCAAAATCAAGTCCGGCTCGGCCTGGCTGGTGCCGTCCAGCATGCACGAACCCATCCGCCAAGATGCCATCGTGCTGAACACGGCCAAGGACAACGCCGCCGCCAAGGCGCTGATGGACTACCTCCGCGGCGACAAGGCGCGCGCCATCATCACCTCGTACGGCTACGCTTTCTGAAGCAGGCAGCGCCACGTTTCTGAGCACTTCCGCATGTTTCGATGCTGAAGTGCTTGTTTTAGCTGCGCAAGCAGCTCACTTTTTCACCACCCCCTTTGGGCATGCTCTCCACCGAAGACTGGGCCGCGATCGCCCTCACCCTCCAGCTGGCCAGCGTCACCACCGTGCTGCTGCTCGTGCTGTGCACCCCGCTGGCCTGGTGGCTGGCCCACACGTCTTCGCGCTGGAAAGGACCGATCGGCGCCGTCGTGGCCCTGCCCCTGGTGCTGCCGCCGACCGTGATCGGCTTTTACCTGCTGGTCACCATGGGACCCAACGGCCCCGTCGGGCAGTTCACGCAATGGCTGGGCCTGGGGCGGCTGCCGTTCACCTTCGCTGGCCTGGTGGTTGGCTCGCTGATCTACTCGCTGCCGTTTGCCGTGCAGCCGCTGCAGCGGGCCTTTGAAAGCCTGGGCCAGCGCCCGCTGGAAGTGGCCGCCACCCTGGGCGCCAGCAAGCTGGACACCTTCTTCAGCGTGGTGCTGCCCCTGGCGCGCCCCGGCTTCATCACCGCCGCCGTGCTCAGCTTTGCGCACACCGTGGGCGAGTTCGGCGTGGTGCTGATGATCGGCGGCAACATCCCGGGCGTGACCCGCGTGGTGTCCGTGCAGATCTACGACCACGTGGAAGCCATGGAATACGCCCAGGCCCACTGGCTGGCGGGCGGCATGGTGGTCTTCGCCTTCGTGGTGCTGGTGCTGCTGCACTGGCTGCAACCGCGCGCGCACCGCCACAGCTCCCCCCTGTAACCCTGGCCTGCCCCATGAATGACCGTGTGATCTCCGCCCGCCTGCAGCTGCAACGCGCCGACTTTGTGCTCGACGTCGACCTGCAACTGCCAGGCCAGGGCATTACCGCGCTGTTCGGCCCCTCGGGCTGCGGCAAGACCACCTGCCTGCGCAGCATCGCCGGACTGGAACGTGCCCAGGGCCAGGTGCGCGTCAACGGCCATGTCTGGCAGGACGATGCCAGCCGCTGCTGGCTGCCCACGCACCGGCGCGGCCTGGGCTATGTGTTCCAGGAAGCCAGCCTGTTCCCGCACCTGAGCGTGCACGACAACATCCATTACGGCCTGCGCCGCACCCCCGTGGCCCGCCAGCGTGTCGCGCTGGAACAACTGCTGGAGCTGCTGGGCATTGCGCAGCTGCTGGGCCGCCAGCCGCCCACCCTGTCCGGCGGCGAGCGCCAGCGCGTGGCCATTGCCCGCGCCCTGGCTACCAGCCCGCAGATGCTGCTGATGGACGAACCCCTGTCCGCCCTGGACGCCGAACGCAAGGCCGAAGTCCTGCCCTACCTGGACCGCCTGCAGGCCCACCTGGACATTCCCGTGCTCTACGTCAGCCATGCGCTGGACGAGGTGGCGCGCCTGGCCAGCCACCTGGTGCTGCTGCGCGCCGGCCGCGTGCTAGCCAAGGGCGCGACGGCGCCCATGCTCTCGCGCCTGGACCTGCCGCTGTCCCAGGGCGACACCGCCACGGCCGTGATCGATGCCCGGGTGCTGGCGCACGACGCCGCCACCCACCTGAGCACGCTGGCCTTCGACGGCGGCCACCTGCGGCTGATCACCCCGCAGCCGCCCGTGGTGGGCAGCCAACGCCGCCTGCGCATCCAGGCCCGCGATGTCAGCCCGTGCCTGCAACCGCCCCAGCACAGCAGCATCCTCAACACCCTGTCGGCCACCGTGCAGTCGGTGCGCGAGGACACGCCGGGCTACGCCATGGTGGCGGTGCGCACCGGCCACACCCAGCTGCTGGCGCGCATCAGCCAATACTCGGCGCAGCAGCTTCGCCTCGAAACCGGGCAATCGCTGTTCATCCAGGTCAAAAGCGTGGCATTGCTGGACTGAGCAGCATCAAACTTTGGCCCATGGCAAGCACGCCGTGACATATCACAGCGATTTGCTCACCATTTGGACACCCACGCTGGACAGTGCCTGGGCATGGGACTGGATTCGCCCGCTTTTCGACCTGATCTAAATTCAGCGCGAAAAAGGAAGGCTTGAGGGCCTTCACCCTTCGTTTCCTCGCCTTGCGAACCCACGCCCCACGCGCGGGTTCAATTGCTTGCCATTGGCATCCCTCAACATTCGACGTGGCCCGTGAGGTCCGGCAATGCGCGGGCAGTCGCCAAGGTCGAGGCCCCGAGTCCGGGCTGTTCCCCCGGCTCACCAGGCGTGCGTGCACTGCATGCATGGCCTGCAAACCTAACGCCCTCCATGGTCATGGGAGCGCGGTTGAAGAAAACAACTCACGATGAATCACGGCAGAAGACGGTTCTTCAAGCTGTGCGGTGCCGGTGCCGGTGCCGGTGTCGCTGGCGCCACTGCTGCATCCCTGGGCTTTGCGCCCTCGGTGGCCCTGGCCACCCAGCCTCGCCAGTACAAGCTGCTGCGCGCCAAGGAAACCCGCAACAACTGCACCTACTGCTCGGTCGGCTGCGGCATGCTGATGTACAGCCTGGGTGATGGTGCGAAGAATGCCAAGGCCAAGATGAGGGGGATCCGGACCACCCGGTCAGCCGCGGCTCGCTGTGCCCCAAGGGCGCGGGCGCGCTGGACTACATCCACTCCGACCAGCGCCTGAAGTACCCCGAGGTGCGCGAGGCCGGCACCAACGCCTGGAAGCGCATCAGCTGGGAAGAAGCCAACACCCGCATCGCCCGCCTGCTCAAGGACGACCGCGACGCCAACTTCATCGAGAAGAACGAGAAGGGCCAACTGGTCAACCGCTGGCTGTCCACCGGCATGCTGGCCTCGTCGGCCGCCTCGAACGAAACCGGGGTGCTGGACTTCCGCTTTGCCCGTGCCCTGGACATGGTCGGCTTCGACTGCCAGGCGCGCCTGTGCCACGGCCCCACCGTGGCCGCGCTGGCGCCCTCGTTTGGCCGCGGCGCCATGACCAACCACTGGGTGGACATCAAGAACGCCAACGTGATCCTGGTCATGGGTGGCAACCCTGCCGAGGCCCACCCCGTGGGCTTCAAGTGGGCGATCGAGGCCAAGATCCACAACCAGGCCCACCTGATGGTGGTGGACCCGCGCTTCAATCGCACGGCGTCCGTCGCCGACTTCTACGCCCCCATCCGCGCCGGCTCGGACGCCGCCTTCCTGATGGGCGTGGTGAACTACCTGCTGCAGCACAACAAGATCCAGCACGACTACGTCAAGGCCTACACCAACGCCAGCCTGATCGTGCGCGAGGACTACCGCTTCGACGAGGGCCTGTTCAGCGGCTACGACGAAGACAAGAAGGTCTACGACAAGAGCAGCTGGACCTATGAGCGCGACGCCCAGGGCCACGCCCTGAAGGACGAGACCCTGCAGCACCCGCGCTGCGTGCTGAATCTGCTGAAGAAGCACGTGGAGCGCTACACGCCCGAGATGGTCAACACCATCACCGGCACCCAGGTCGCCGACTTCCTGCACGTGTGCGAACAGCTGGCCAGCACCTGCGTGCCCGACCGCACCGCCACCTTCCTGTACGCCCTGGGCTGGACCCACCACACAGCGGGCGCGCAGATCATCCGTGGCGCGGCCATGATCCAGCTGCTGCTGGGCAACATTGGCATGTCCGGCGGTGGCGTGAACGCGCTGCGCGGTCACTCCAACATCCAGGGCTATACCGACCTGGGCCTGTTGTCCACGCGCCTGCCCGGCTACATGGACCTGCCCAAGGATGCGCAGCAGAACCTGGAGGGCTACCTTAACGACATCACGCCCAAGGCGGATGTGGCCGGCCAGGTCAACTTCTGGAAGAACACGCCCAAGTTCTTCGTCAGCCTGATGAAGGACCTGTACGGCGAGCACGCCACCAAAGACAACAACTGGGGCTACGACTGGCTGCCCAAGTGGGACCGCAGCTACGACATGCTGGCCTACTTCGACCTGATGTACCGCGGCAAGGTCAATGGCTACATCGCCCAGGGCTTCAACCCCGTGGCGGCCATGCCCGACTCCGGCAAGATCCGCGATGCGCTGGCCAAGCTGAAGTTCCTGGTCGTCATCGACCCGCTGCAGACCGAGACCTCCACCTTCTGGAAGAACCACGGCGAGTTCAACGATGTGGACCCGGCGCAGATCCAGACCACGGTGTTCCGTCTGCCGTCCTCGTGCTTCGCCGAGGAGAACGGCGCCATCGTCAACTCCAGCCGCTGGCTGCAATGGCACTGGGCCGCGCAGGAGCCACCGTTCGAGGCGCGCCACGACGGCCGCATCCTGGGCGGCATCTTCACGAAGCTGCGCGAGCTGTACGCCCAGGAGGGCGGCACCTGCCCCGAGCCGCTGATGAACATGCGCTGGGACTACCACAACCCGCAGGACCCCCACCCCGAGGAAGTGGCCAAGGAAGCCAACGGCTACGCCCTGGCCGACCTGTACGACGACAGCGGCAAGCTGATCGCCAAGCAGGGCCAGCTGCTGTCCGACTTCGGCATGCTGCGCGACGACGGCAGCACCGCCAGTTTCTGCTGGATCTTTGCCGGCTCATGGACCGAGGCCGGCAACCAGATGGCGCGCCGCGACAACACCGACACCGGCCATGGCAACACTCCCGGCTGGGCCTGGGCCTGGCCGGCCAACCGCCGCGTGCTGTACAACCGCGCCTCGGCCGATCCCTCGGGCAAGCCCTGGGATCCCAAGCGCCAGATCCTGCACTGGGATGGCAAGAAGTGGGGCGGCAGCGATGTGCCGGACTACCCCGCCACCGCTGCCCCGAACAGCGGCGTGAACCCCTTCATCATGCTGCCCGAAGGCGTGGGCCGCCTGTTCTCGGCCAAGGGCATGAACGACGGCCCCTTCCCCGAGCACTACGAGCCCACCGAGAGCCCGATTGCGGCCAACCCGCTGCACCCCAAGGTCAGCCAGAGCCCCGTGGCGCGTGTGTTTGCCGACGATGCCGCGCGCATGGGCGGCCGCGAGGAGTTCCCGTACGTGGCCACGACCTACTCGATCACCGAGATGTTCCGCCACTGGACCAAGCATTCGCGCCTGAACGCCATCGTCCAGCCCGAGCAGTTCATCGAGCTGTCGGAAAAGCTGGCCGCCAAGAAGGGCATCCAGGCCGGTGACGTGATCCGTGTGTCCAGCAAGCGCGGCCACATCAAGGGCAAGGCCGTGGTCACCAAGCGCGTGATGACGCTGCAGGTCGATGGCCAGGAAATCGAGCAGATCGGCATTCCCTGTCACTGGGGCTACGAAGGCACCACGCGCAAGGGCTATCTGGCCAACACGCTCAGCCCCGGGATTGGCGATGCGAATGCGCAGACCCCGGAGTTCAAGGCCTTCCTGGTCAACATCGAGAAAGCATAAGGCGCGCCCATGAGCATGCAAACCCAAGATATCGTGCGGCGCTCGGCGACCAACGACCTCACGCCCGCCGCCCACGTCCGCGACCACAAGGCGGACGTGGCCAAACTCATCGATGTGAGCATCTGCATTGGCTGCAAGGCCTGTCAGGTGGCCTGCAGCGAATGGAACGACCTGCGCGACGACGTGGGCGAGAACTTCGGCGTCTACGACAACCCGCGCGACCTCTCGCCGCAGAGCTGGACGCTGATGCGCTTTGACGAGCACGTCAACGAACAGGGCAAGCTGGAGTGGCTGATCCGCAAGGACGGCTGCATGCACTGCGAGGACCCGGGCTGCCTCAAGGCCTGCCCCCAGCCCGGCGCCATCGTGCAGTACGCCAATGGCATCGTGGACTTCCAGTCCGAGCAGTGCATTGGCTGCGGATACTGCGTGGCCGGCTGCCCGTTCAACATCCCGCGCATCAGCGAGAAGGACAACAAGGCCTACAAGTGCACGCTGTGTTCCGACCGCGTGGCCGTGGGCCAGGAGCCGGCCTGCGTCAAGACCTGCCCCACGGGCGCCATCGCCTTCGGCACCAAGGACGACATGCTGGTCAAGGCCGAAGGCCGTGTGGCCGAGATGCAGACCCGCGGCTTCGACCAGGCCGGCGTCTACAACCCGCAGGGCGTGGGCGGTACCCACGTGATGTACGTGCTGCACCACGCCGACCAGCCGCAGCTCTACCACAACCTGCCCAAGGATCCCCGGATCAGCAGCGTGGTCCAGGGCTGGAAGGGCTGGTTCAAGCCGCTGGCGGCGCTGGGCTTTGTCACCGCGCTGGCGGGCGCGGCTGCCCACTACATCACCACCGGCCCCAACGAGGTCGATGAGGACGAGAAAACCAAGACCAGCGAAGGAGAGAAGGCATGAAAAAAGACCGCATGATTTTGCGTACCCCCCTGCCCGATCGCCTGTGCCACTGGGCCATGGTGGTGTGCTTTTTTCTGGTGGCGCTGTCGGGCATTTCCTGGGTGTTCCCCAGCCTGAACTGGCTCAACGGCGTGCTCGGTACGCCGCAGCTGGCGCGCCTGCTGCACCCCATCTTGGGCATCGTGGTGTTTGTGGCCCTGGTCTACTTGTTCGTGCGGTTTGTGAAATACAACCTCTTCGTCAAGGAAGACAAAATCTGGGCGGACAACATCCAGTCCGTGCTGGCCGGTGACCACAGCAAAAAGCTGCGCATTGGCAAGTACAACGCGGGGCAGAAGTTCCTGTTCTGGGGCACGATGGCCTTGATCTGCGTGCTGTTGGTCTCGGGCTTGATGATCTGGCGTGCGTACTTTGCGCACCTGTTTCCCATCCCGGCGCTGCGCCTTGCCTTGCTGGTGCATTCCTTGGCAGGCATTAGCCTGATCTTGCTGATCATTGGCCACATCTACCTGGCACTGTGGGTCAAGGGCTCGATCCGCGGCATGGTCACCGGCTACGTTAGCCATGCCTGGGCCCGCACCCACCATGACCGCTGGCACGCCGAGATCAGCACCCCGCCCACAACGCCCACCAAGGCCAAGGGGGGCCGCACGCGATGAGCATCCAGATCGTTCCGGAGTCCGAGCGCTCGCCGGGCGTGGGGCCCGTCGAACCCGTGCAGCTGCCCGCCGCCCAGCTGCCCTATGCACGGCGCGCCAGCCGCCTGCAGCACCTGGCCCAGGGCCATGCCATGGCCGACTACCTGCTGTGGGCGGCCGACCTAGCCCACGCCCAGCAGGCCACGGCCGAGGCCCTGCCCCTGCCCGCCGAGGAGGCCGACCGCCTGACCGCGGTCCTGCAGCAGCAACCGCAGACGCCGCTGCACTCCGCCAACTGGCCACGCTCGGCACACTTGCAGGCCCTGCTCGATGGATTGCTGCACCGCATGGCCCAGCAGCCGCGCATGCAGACCGCCGCCATCCAGCAGGCGCTGGCCCGTTTGCAGCAGGCCGATGCCGCACAGCGCGACGCCTGGTCCGAGGCCCTGCTGCGCGCGCCTGCGCAGCGACGCCGTGACCGAGGCCCACGCCCTGCCCGAGGCCGGCGTGGCCCAGTTGCTGTGGGCGGCCCTGTCGCTGTACTGGCGCCAACTGGCCAGCCACTTGCCCGCCACCGGCCAGGCCACGCTGGGCGCACCGCGCCACCTGTGCCCGGTCTGCGGCCATGTGCCCACCGGCAGCCTGGTGCAAGGCGGTGCGCAGGCCGGCCTGCGCTACCTGCAGTGCAGCCTGTGCGAATGCCAGTGGCACGTGGTGCGCAGCACCTGCACCAACTGCGACAGCACACAGGCGCTGGACTACTGGTGCCTGGAAGACGAGCACGCGCCCATCAAGGCCGAGGGCTGCACCGACTGCCAGACCTACCTCAAGGCCTTCTACCAGCAGGCCGACCACCAGTTGGAGCTGGTGGCCGACGACCTGGCCAGCCTGGCCCTGGACGCCGAGATGGAAGCCCAGGACCTGGCGCGCAGCGGCATCAACCCGCTGATGCTGCCGCTGCTGGGCGCGCCGGACTGAGGCCGGCGCAGCCCCCCGCTTTGCGATATAAGGAGCTGTGGGCTCTGGATGCACCTGGTTTTCCGCATGTTTTTGTGCTGAAAACCTTGTGGATCGAGCGCCAGCAGCTCCTTTTTTCATGAACCGCACGCGACAACCCACACGACTGCGATGGTTCCACCACGGCAGGGATAATCGCCGCATGACACTGCCTGCCGCCACCGCCTGCACGCTGGCCCCCGCCCCGCCCACCGCCGTCCCCGCGCTGCACACCCAGGCCGTGCAGCTGCACCATGCCGAGCGTGGCGTGCTGAACCAAGACCGGGTGCTGGCCAACGAAGTGCCGATTGCCCTGGTCTTCAACGGCATCGCCCACGCGGTGATGATGGGCACGCCGCTGGACCTGGAGGATTTCGCCATCGGCTTTGCGCTCAGCGAAGGCATCATCGACAGCGCCACCGATTGCTACGGCGTGGACGTCCAGCCCGTGGCCGCGGCCGCCGCCGGCCTGCCCGCCGGCATGGACGGCATGGAAGTGCAGCTGGAGATCGCCTCGCGCTGCTTCGCCCGCCTCAAGGACCACCGCCGCAGCATGAGCGGGCGCACCGGCTGCGGCGTCTGCGGCGTGGAAAGCTTCGCTGCGCTGGACCTGTCGTTCGACGCCCTGCCGGCGCACGACTGGGTGGCCCAGGTGGACCTGCCCACCGTGCTGCAGGCGATCGCCCACCTGCCGCCCCGGCAGGTGCTCAACGCCCAGGCCGGCGCCATCCATGCCGCAGGATGGGCCACGCTGGACGGCCAGGTGCACGAGGTGCTGGAAGACGTGGGCCGCCACAACGCCCTCGACAAGCTGCTGGGCCGGCTGGCCCGCACCGGGCGCCTGAGCGCACCCGGGTTTGTCGTGCTCTCCAGCCGCGGCAGCCATGAACTGGTGCGCAAATGCGCCAAGCTGGGCGTGGGTGCGCTGGCCACCATCTCGGCCCCCACGGCCATGGGCGTGCGCATGGCCGAACTGACTGGCCTGCGCTTCTGGGGCCTGTGCCGCCCACCCCAGGCCGTGCTCTACGCACCCGGCGCGCAGTCGGCCTGAACACCGCCGCGCAGCCCCAGCCCCAAGGCCGCAGCAGGGCCCGCAACCGCGTCGAACAGCCCAGCGACGCCACACCCGACCCGGGCTGCAGGCTGGCCACGGACCATCGCCGGCGCCAGCCACGCGCGGGTGAAACGGCCCCCCCAGCACGCGACGGCACCGCTTCCACCGCTGCGGCGCACCGTGCCGATCCGGGCGATGGCCGAGTGAGCGCGTCCCCACCGTCGGTTTGGACTGCTCGCCCAGCCCCTGCACCGCCCACAGGCCCCCCCTGCGCAAACACCCCTTCAGGACAAGGAGGTGGCCGCAGCGCGGGCGCGCAGGAACTGGCCAGGCGTGCGCCCAAACAACTGGCGAAACGCGGCGATGAAGGCCGAGGTCGAATCGTAGCCGCAGGCCAGGGCCACCTCGGTCACGCTCTGCTGGTCCTGCAGCTGCGGCAGGGCGGCCAGCAGGCGCGCGCGCTGGCGCCATTGGCGAAAGCTCATCTGCGTCTGCTTCTGGAACAGCCGGCCCAGGGTGCGCTCGGACACGCCCAGGGCCCGGCTCCAGGCCCCCAGCTGCAGCGGCGCCTCGGGCACGTCCAGCAGGTGGCGGCACCAGGCGCGCAGGCGCTCGTCCTCGGGCCAGGGCAGGCGCAGCGCGGCCGGCGGTGCGGCATGGATCTGGTCCAGCAGGGCCTGCACGAACCGCCCCTCGGCGCCCTGCTGGGCGTACTCCACCGGCAGGGTGGCGAAGTGGCGGATCATCTCGCGCAGCAGGTCCGAGACCTCCAGCACCACGCAGTCCGTGCCCAGGGCCGGCATGGCCCCGGTCTCGATGTAGAGGCTGCGGATCTCGGTGTGCGGCGCATTGACCACGCTGTGCACGCAGTGCGGCGGGATCAGAATGGCCCACTGCGGCGGTGCGATGAACAGGCCCTGGTGCGTCTGCACCTGCAGCACACCGCGGCTGGCATAGGAGAACTGCACCCAGCCATGGGCGTGGGCCACGGTGGCGGCCTTGCGCTGCATCTGCTCGGCGCGCGCATACACCGGCCGCGGCAGCCGCGCCAGCACAGGCACGGGGCGCGAGGCCAGATCCCGGCGTTTTGTCGTTTCAGCGATATCCATGCGCCTGATGTCGTTAGCAGGAAAGTCGCCAGCGTACTAGAGTGCAGGCCAGCGCGGCCCGGCCGCCGTGGTTTGCCCCTGTTCCCATCCCCTGTTGGCCGCCGTCGGTGGCGGCCACGTTTGCCCCGCCCCTGCCATGCGACGCCCCCGTTTCCTGCCCGACAACTTCATGCTCATCCTGCTGGCCATGCTCCTGCTGGCCAGCGTCCTGCCCGTGCGCGGCGTCTATGCCGGCTATGCCACCACGGTGACCAACCTGGCGATCGCCCTGCTGTTCTTCCTGCACGGCGCCAAGCTGTCGCTGCAGGCCATCGTCAAGGGCATGGGCCACTGGCGCCTGCATTCGCTGGTGTTCGCCTGCACCTTCCTGCTGTTCCCGCTGCTGACCTACGCGCTCAAGCCCGTGCTGCTGCCCCTGCTGGGGCCGGAGCTGTTCCGCGGCATGCTCTACCTCAGCGCCCTGCCCTCGACCGTGCAGTCGTCCATCGCCTTCACCTCGATCGCACGCGGCAACATCCCGGCCGCCATCTGCTCGGCCGCCACCTCCAGCCTGATGGGCATCTTCATCACGCCCCTGCTGGTGCTGCTGATGCTGGGCCAGAGCGCCCAGAGCCTGCCCTTCGGCGATGCCGTGCTCAAGATCATGCTGCAGCTGCTGCTGCCCTTTGTGCTGGGCCAGCTGGCGCGCCGCTGGATCGGGGCCTGGGTGGACCGCAACAAGGCCTGGCTCAAGCATGTGGACCAGACTTCAATCTACCTGGTGGTCTACACGGCCTTCAGCAGCGCCGTGGTCGAAGGCCTGTGGTCGCAGCTGCCGCTGCAGCAGATCCTGGCGCTGGCGGTGGCCTGCTGCGTGCTGCTGGCCCTGGTGCTGGGCACGACCTGGTGGCTGGGCCGCCGCCTGGGCTTTGACCTGCCCGACCGCATCACCATCCTGTTCTGCGGCTCCAAGAAGAGCCTGGCCACGGGCGTGCCCATGGCCCAGGTGCTGTTTGTGGGCGGTGCCATGGGCACGCTGCTGTTGCCCATCATGCTGTTCCACCAGATCCAGCTGCTGGTCTGCGCCGTGCTGTCCAAGCGCTTCGCCGACCGCCCGGAGGAGCCACGGGCCTGATGCGCGTGGCCGCCACCTCGGCGGCCCGCCCGGCCATATCTGAGCGCGCTTCGCTGGCGTGGAGTTTTCTTTAGAATGCCGCAGTCTGTCAGCCCCTGGATGAACACCATGAACCGCTGCTCGCTTGCTTCCTGGATGGCCGCGCCCCTGCTGGCGGTGGCCGCCACCTGCGCGGCCCAAGAAGCCCCCAGCACCTTGCCTGCCGTACAAACCATCAAGCCGGTGCCCCACCCCGGCCTGCGCACGTTCCCCAGCACCGCGCTGGTGGGGGTGCTGCGCATCGACCAGGTGCCCAACGCGCAGATCAATGGCCAGCCCATCCGCACCGCACCGGGCTTTCGCCTGTTCAGCGCCGACAACAAGCTGATCTTTGCCCACACCGTGCTGAACCAGGAGCTGCGGGTGGCCTATGTCAAGGAAGCCAGCACCCAGTGGCTGCTGACGGCGTGGATCCTCACCCCCGAGGAACTCGCCCACTATTCGGTCAAGCGCTGACGCGGCGACCGCCCCTGCCCGCGTTTCAACGCTACTCTTTTTAGACCTGTTGCGCCCGCCCTGCTTGCCCGGGCGGCCGTTTTTACTTGGAAAACCAGCCGACACCACGACGGCTGCGTTGCGACCACCATGAGCAAAAAAGTCTTTATCAAAACCTTCGGCTGCCAGATGAACGAGTACGACTCGGACAAAATGGCCGACGTGCTGGGCGCCGCCCAGGGTTACGAGCCCACGCAGAACATGGACGAGGCCGACCTGATCCTGTTCAACACCTGCTCGGTGCGCGAGAAGGCGCAGGAGAAGGTGTTCTCCGACCTGGGCCGCGTCAAGCACCTGAAGGAAAAGGGCGTACTCATCGGCGTCGGCGGCTGTGTGGCCAGCCAAGAAGGCGACGAAATCATCAAGCGCGCGCCCTATGTGGACGTGGTCTTCGGCCCCCAGACCCTGCACCGCCTGCCCGAGCTGCTGAATGCCCGCGCCGCCAAGGCCAAGCCGCAGGTGGACATCAGCTTCCCCGAGATCGAGAAGTTCGACCACCTGCCACCCGCGCGCGTGGAAGGTGCCTCCGCCTTTGTGTCCATCATGGAAGGCTGCTCCAAGTACTGCAGCTACTGCGTCGTGCCCTACACGCGCGGCGAGGAAGTCAGCCGCCCCTTCGAGGACGTGCTGGTGGAAGTGGCCGGCCTGGCCGACCAGGGGGTGAAGGAAGTCACGCTGCTGGGCCAGAACGTGAATGCCTACCAGGGCAAGATGGGCGACACGGCCGAAATCTGCGACTTTGCCCTGCTGCTGGAATACGTGGCCGAGATCCCCGGCATCGAGCGCATCCGCTACACCACCAGCCACCCCAACGAGTTCACACCGCGCCTGATCGAGGCCTACGCCAAGATCCCCCAGCTGGTCAGCCACCTGCACCTGCCCGTGCAGCACGGCAGCGACAAGATCCTGATGGCCATGAAGCGCGGGTATACCGCTATGGAATACAAGAGCACGGTGCGCAAGCTGCGCGCCATCCGCCCCGATCTGGCGATGAGCAGCGACTTCATCGTCGGCTTCCCCGGCGAGACCGAGGACGACTTCCAGAAGATGATGAAGCTGATCCACGACGTGCGCTTTGACAACTCGTTCAGCTTCATCTTCAGCCCCCGCCCCGGCACGCCCGCAGCCAACCTGCACGATGACACCCCGCACGAGGTCAAGCTGCGCCGCCTGCAGGAGCTGCAGGCCGTGATCAACCAGAACATCAAGGACATCAGCCTGGAACGCGTGGGCACCGTGCAAAAGCTGCTGGTCGAAGGCTTCAGCAAGCGCGACAACGGCGAGTTGATGGGCCGCACCGAGTGCAACCGCGTGGTCAACTTCCCCGGCCAGGAGCGCCTGATCGGACAGCTGGTCGACGTCAAGATCACCGAGGCCATGACCTACACCCTGCGCGGCGAAGTCCTGATCCAGGCCTGAGCAGGTGCGCCCGACCGGCCCCCTGGGCCGGTCCAGGCGTCAGCGGACCGGCGGCCTGGGATGGCCGATGCGCCGCCCCTTGGTGTAGCGGTGCAACACGCGCGCCAGCAGCAGCGCGGCCACGATGGCCAGGTAGACGCCCACTTCGGCCAGGTTGTTCTTGCCGGCACGCATCCACCAGAAGTGCAGCACGGCCAGCGCCGCCGCCGCATAGACCGCGCGGTGCAGGGCCTGCCAGCGCTTGCCCCCCATGCGTCGGATGAGCCGCGGGATGGACGTGACGGCCAGCACCAGCAAAATCCCCCAGGCGAGGGTGCCCACCAAGATAAAGGGCCGCTTGGCCAGGTCCTCCAGCACCGCCGCCCAGTCCAGCCCCATGTCCAGCAGCAGGTAACACAGCCAGTGCAGGCTGCCGTAGAAGAAGGCATACAGCCCCAGCATGCGCCGGTAGGCCGCCAGCCGGTTCCAGCCTAGCCACACGCGCAGCGGCGTGACGGCCAGCGCCAGGCACACGAAACGCAGGGCCCACAGGCCCAGGTCGCGCAGCAAGGCCTCGGCCGGGTTGGCCCCCAGACCGTCGGTGACCGCCAGAAAGAACAGCCACAGCGCAGGCACCAGACACAGCAGATGCAGCGCCACGCGCTGCAGGCCTTTCAGTGACAACGACATCGCGCCCCGTCAGAAGTTCTTGCGCAGGTCCATGCCCGCATACAGCTGCCCCACCTGGGCCTCGTAGCCGTTGAACAGCTGGGTCTTGCGCTTGGGGGCAAACAGGCCGCCCTCGCCAATGCGCCGCTCGGTGGCCTGGCTCCAGCGCGGATGCGGCACATCCGGGTTGACGTTGGAATAAAAGCCATATTCGTTGCGCGCTGCCTTGTTCCAGGCGGTGCCTGGCTCGCGCTCCACCAGGCGGATGGTGACGATGCTTTTGGCGCTCTTGAAACCGTACTTCCAGGGCACCACCACGCGCACCGGGGCCCCGTTCTGCTTGGGCAGCTCGTGGCCGTACATGCCAAGGGTCAGCAGGGTCAGCGGGTGCATGGCCTCGTCCATGCGCAGCCCCTCGGTGTAGGGCCAGTCCAGCACCGAGCGCCTCAGCCCCGGCATCACCTTGGGATCGGCCAACGTGACGAACTCCACATACTTGGCGCTGCCCAGGGGTTGCACCTCGGCCAGCAGCTTGGACAGCGAGTAGCCGATCCAGGGAATCACCATGGACCAGCCTTCCACGCAGCGCAGGCGGTAGATGCGTTCCTCCAGGGCGCTGAGCTTGCGCAGCGCATCCAGATCGAAGGTCTTGGGCTGCTGGACCAGCCCTTCCACACGCACCGTCCACGGCCGGGTGGGCAGGGCCTGCGCGTTGCGCACCGGGTCCCCCTTGTCCAGGCCGAACTCATAGAAGTTGTTGTAGCTGGAGGCATCGGCAAACGGGGTCTGCTTGTCCAGGGCCAGCGCCCCCGGCACGCTGGAGGGCAGCGCGCGCAAGGGCGCCAGAGCGTCCGGTGTGTCAGCCTTGGCAAAGGCGGCTCCCGACGCCACGCCCATACCGCCCAGGGCGGCCCACTGCAGCAATTCGCGCCGGCGCAGGTACACGCCTTCCGGGGTGATCTCGCTGCCATGCGGGTGGATAAAGCCCGAAGCACCAGTCTGAATCAGCATAGTCATATCCTTGGATCAGGTTCACACGCCCTGCTTCAGAACACACGGTAGCGCCGAAGTTCCGCAGCGCCCGCGCGCCCCGCCGTAAGCACCATGGGCAGCAGGGGCTCCCGCTCGAACCCACAGGCCCCAGGCCCACACACGCATTGCCCCCCGGCCCCCGGGCGGCAGCAATCATCAGCCCGTCAACTAGACAAAACTCCACGTATTCCGATCACTTTAGGCAGCATTTGCGCAATCCGACAGATCACCCCTTAGAAATGCAAATACAGGTGATCGATGCAACGACAAAATAAAAAAGCCAACCGCCTAAGAGGTTGGCTTTTTTATTCAATTTGGTGGGCCTCCCGTGAGTCGAACACGGCACCAACGGATTATGAGTCCGCTGCTCTAACCAAGCATGAGCTAGAGGCCCGAAACTTCACCAAAAACTGCCAAACTAGCAATCTCCGGGTCTGCCGTTCTCTGGACCAGACATGAACCAGACAACGGTTTTAACTACCCAATCAGGCTGAAATTAACCAGCCTAACCCTTTGAAACTTGAGCACAACTCACTTTTGCTTCTCTACGATGTAGAAGAATTATGAGTCCCATGTTCCAACCAACTGAGCTAACGCCCCAACCGGGCTTGCCAACCCATGGTCGGGCCCGCAAAGCCTGCGCATTGTAACGGCTAGCGATGGTGGCTCAGCGCATTGCTGACCAGCTTGGAAGTGATGTCCACAATCTGGATCATCTTGTCGTAGGGCATGCGCGTCGGGCCGATCACCCCCAGGGTGCCCACCACCTGCCCATCGACCTCGTAGGGGGCACTCACGACCGACAGCTCCTCGAACGGCACCACCTGGCTCTCACCACCGATGTAGATGCGCACCCCCTCGGCCTTGCTGGAGAAGTCCAGCAGGTGCAGCAACTGGGTCTTTTGCTCGAACAGGTCGAAGGCGCGGCGCAGGTTGCCCATGTCGCTGGAAAAGTCGCTGACGGACAGCAGGTTGCGCTCACCGGAGATGATGACCTGGTCCTGGAGGTCGGGACTCATGGCCTCGGCGCTGATGTTCACGGCCGCCTGCATCAGGTGGGCAACCTCTCCGCGCAGTTGTTCCACCTCCTGCTTGATGCGCTCGCGCACCTGCTCGATGTCCAGGCCGGCGTAATGCGCGTTCAGAAAATTGGAGGCTTCCAGCAGTTGGGCCGAGGAGAAATCGGCATCCGTGAAGATCACACGGTTTTGCACATCGCCCTGGGGCGAGACGATGATGACCAGCACGCGCCGTTCGGACAGCTTCACGAACTCCAGGTGCTTGAACACCGAGCTGCTGCGCGGCGCCATGACCACGCCCACGAACTGGGACATGTTGGACAGCAGCTGCGCCGCATTCGCAATCACCTTCTGGGGCTGCTCGGCCGCCAGGGCCGGCGTCACCAGGCTGCCTTGCTGCACGGTCAGCATGGTGTCCACAAACAGGCGGTAGCCGCGGGCGGTGGGAATGCGCCCGGCCGAGGTGTGGGGGCTGGCGATCAGGCCCAGCTCCTCCAGGTCGGACATCACGTTGCGGATGGTCGCGGGCGACAATTCCAGGCCCGAGGCGCGCGACAAAGTGCGCGACCCCACCGGCTGGCCGTCGGCAATGTAGCGCTCGACCAGCGCTTTCAACAACAACTTGGCACGTTCATCGAGCATGCACAGATTTTAATGATGTAATTTCCTTTATGACGTCCAAGTTTCGCCACGTTGCCTTGGTTGGGAAATACCAAGCCTCTACCGCCTCCGACGCTTCCACGGCCCAGTCCCGTGAGGTCTTGCAGGACATTGCCGACTTTTTGCAGACGCAGGGCTGTGAAGTCATCGTGGAGGCAGAAACCGCCGCACACACCGGCCTGCACCAGCGCCTGCCCAGCATGGATGTGGATGGCCTGGGCCGGCATTGCGACGTGGGCATCGTGGTGGGGGGCGATGGCACCATGCTGGGCATCGGTCGCCACCTGGCCCGGTACGGCACTCCGCTGATCGGCATCAACCAGGGGCGCCTGGGCTTCATCACCGACATTGCACTAGACGACTACCAGCATGTGTTGCAGCCCATGCTGCACGGCCAGTACGAGGAGGATGCCCGCCCGCTGATGCATGCGCGCGTGGTGCGCAACGAGCAGTGCGTGTTCGAGGCCCTGGCCATGAACGACGTGGTGGTCAACCGCGGCGGCACCTCGGGCATGGTGGAGTTGCGCGTGGAAGTCGATGGGCGCTTTCTGTCCAACCAGCGCGCCGACGGCCTGATCGTCGCCACGCCCACTGGCTCCACGGCCTACACCCTGTCCGTCGGCGGTCCGCTGATGCACCCCTCCATCCCGGCCTGGCTGATGGCGCCCATCGCGCCGCACACCCTGTCCAACCGCCCCATCGTGCTGTCCGACCAGACGGAAGTGATGATGGAAGTGGTCGGTGGCCGCGACGTCAGCGCGAATTTCGACATGCAGTCGCTGGCCTCGCTGCTGCACGGCGACCGCATCTACGTGCGCCGCTCGGCCTACAGCGTGCACTTTCTGCACCCCGTGGGCTGGAACTACTTTTCCACGCTGCGCAAGAAGCTGGGCTGGAACGAAGGGGGCTATTGAACATGGCGCTCAAGCGGATTGCACTGCGCGACTTCGTCATCGTGCAGCAGCTCGACCTGGATCTGCACACCGGATTCACCGTGCTGACGGGCGAGACCGGCGCCGGCAAATCGATCCTGATCGACGCCTTGCAGCTGGTGCTGGGCAGCCGCGCCGACCCAGGCGTGGTGCGTGAGGGTGCCAGCCAGGCCGACATCAGCGCCGAATTCGACTGCCCCACCCACCTGCAGCTGTGGCTGGAGGAAGGCGGCTTTGCCCAGGAAGACAGCCTGCTGCTGCGCCGCGTGATCGACACCCAGGGCCGCAGCCGCGCCTGGATCAATGGGGCCCCGCCACCGCCACGCAGCTGCGCGGCCTGGGCGAGGCCCTGCTGGACATCCATGGCCAGCATGCCTGGCAAAGCCTGACGCGGGCCGACGCGGTGCGCGAGCTGCTGGATGCCTACGCCGGCGTCAGCACCCAGGCCCTGCGCCAGCACTGGATGGTCTGGCGCGCCGCCGCCAAGGATCTGGAGCATGCGATCGCGGCCCAGGACACCGTGCAGCGCGAGCGCGAGCGCCTGCAGTGGCAGATCGGCGAGCTGGACAAGCTCAGCCCCGTCGCCGACGAATGGGACGAGCTGAACACCCAGCACACGCGCCTGTCCCATGCCCAGGCACTGCTGGAGACGGCACAGGGCGCCCTGTTCCTGCTGGAAGATGACGAGGCCGGCATCAGCAGCCCGCTGGGGCGCGCGCAGGACATGCTGCAGGACAAGGAGCACCTGGAGCCCGAGTTCCAGGCGATCGCCGATGTGCTGGCTTCCAGCCTGGCACAGATCAACGACGCCCAGCACTCGCTGCAGATCTATCTGCGCCGCACCGAGCTGGACCCTGACAAGCTGACCGAGCTGGACGAGCGCCTGTCGCTGTGGATGCAGCTGGCGCGCCGCTACAAGCGCACCCCCGAGGAGCTGCCCGGCCTGCTGCAGTCCTGGCGCGACGAGCTGCGCCAGCTGGATGCGGTGGTCGACATCGGCCGCCTGCGCCAGGCCGAGCAACGCACCCACGAGGCCTACCAGGCCGCCGCCCGCGAGCTCTCGCAGCAGCGCGCCAAGGCCGCGCCCAAGCTGTCGCGCGCCATCACCCAGTCCATGCAGGGCCTGGGCATGCAGGGCGGCAAATTCGAGGTGCAGCTGGACAAGCTGACCGAGCCCAGCCCCCACGGCGTGGACAGCGTGCAGTTCCTGGTGGCCGGCCACCCGGGCGCCACGCCCAAGCCGATCGGCAAGGTGGCCTCGGGCGGCGAGCTGTCCCGCCTGTCGCTGGCGATTGCCGTCACCACCAGCCAGCTGGGCCAGGCCGGCACGCTGATTTTTGACGAGGTGGATTCCGGCGTCGGCGGCGCCGTGGCCGAAACCGTGGGCAAGCTGATGCGCGCCCTGGGGCGCGACCGCCAGGTGCTGGCCGTCACCCACCTGCCCCAGGTGGCCGCCTGTGCTGACCACCACTACGTGGTCGCCAAGAAGCGCGACAAGGGCGGCACCAGCAGCTCGGTCACGCCCACCGATGCCACGCAGCGCGAGCGCGAGATTGCGCGCATGCTGGGCGGGGAGAAGATCTCCGACACCACCATGGCCCACGCCCGCGAGATGCTGCTGCAGGCTGCCCACACCCCCTAACCCCCTCGATCACGCAAAGGCAGGCTATGACGGATTTGGAAATTGTGCTGATCACCGGCATGTCGGGCTCCGGCAAGTCGGTCGCACTCCACGCCCTGGAAGACGCGGGCTACTACTGCGTGGACAACCTGCCGCCCGAGCTGCTGGCCGACTTTGTGCGCCTGCAGCACGTGCACCATGGCAACCGCGTGGCCATCGCCATCGACGCCCGCAGCGCCGCGGGCCTGCCCGATCTGCCGCGCGAGCTGGAGAAGCTGCAGCGCCTCAAGGCCTCGGGTGTGCACCTGCACGTGCTGTTCCTGGACGCCTCCACCAGCACCCTGGTGCGCCGCTTCTCCGAGACCCGGCGCCGCCACCCACTGTCCCAGTCCAAGCTGCCCGACGGCCGCCAGGCCCTGGTGCAGATCATCGAGCAGGAGCGCGAGCTGCTGGGCGACCTGCGCGAGTACGCCCACGTGATCGACACCAGCAACATCCGCGGCTCGCAGCTGCAAAGCTACGTCAAGGCCTTGATCCAGGCGCCCGCCAACCAGATGACGCTGGTGTTCCAGTCCTTCGGCTTCAAGCACGGCATCCCGGTCGATGCCGACTACGTGTTCGACGTGCGCATGCTGCCCAACCCCTATTACGACCTGGAGCTACGCCCCCTGACCGGTATGGACGAGCCGGTGCAGCGCTTTCTGCGCCAGCAGCCCGACGCGGCGGCGATGCAGACGCACATTGCCCAGTTCCTGGACCACTGGCTGCCGGCCCTCAACGCCAACCACCGCAGCTACGTCACCGTGGCCATCGGCTGCACCGGCGGCCAGCACCGCTCCGTCTACCTGGTGGAACAGCTGGCCCAGCGCTACCAGGCGCAATGGACCACGCTGCGCCGCCACCGCGAAATGGGCAGCCGCGGCCCGGCCGCCGCCGCTCCGGTGCCCGAGACACCCCAGCTTCTCTGACCCAAAAAAGAGAGCTGCTCGCGCTGGATTCAGAAGCAGTTCAAATACTTTTGTATTTGAATGCCTTTAAAAACAAGCGCCAACAGCTCCTTTTTTCATACCGCTGCACCGCCCCTGCCACGGCGCAGGCACAGGCGACCGTTTCAAGCTAACCGGCGAGAGCCTCCACCAGCTTGCGCACAGGCGCCGGCAGGCCTTGCTGCAACCAGTCCGCCGCGGACTGCCACTGCCCGGCGCCCAGCTCTGCAGAGTCCTGGGGCAGGCGGCCCTCGGCCAACTCCACCACCACCGGGTGCAGGAACAGGTCGCGGTGCGTCAGCACATGCAGCTGCGCCGGCCAGTCCTCGCGCCGGGCCACGCGCAAGGCCAGGGTGTCCAGGCCGGCCTCCAGCGCCGGGGCGCTGACAAACACCGGCGGGCTGAACAGCCCGGCCCAGATGCCGGTCTCCCCGCCCTGGACAGGGCGGCGCTGCAGCCACAGCTGCCCCTGCGGATCGCGCAGCACCAGCAGCCACCAGGACTGGGTGCTGCGCCGCGTTTTGCGGGTCTTGACCGGGTAGGCCTGCGGCGCGCCCTGCTGTGCGGCGCGGCAATGCGGCTGCAACGGGCACACCAGGCAGGATGGATTGCGCGGCAGGCACACGGTGGCGCCCAGGTCCATCAGGCCCTGGGTGTAGCGCGGCATGCTGCTGGCCAGCTCCTGCGTCGGCAGCAGGTCTTCGGCCAGGGTCCACAAGGCCTTTTCGTTGCGGCTGCTGGACAGGTCTTCGCCATAGGCCAGCACCCGGGTCAGCACCCGTTTGACGTTGGCATCCAGGATGGCCACGCGCTCACCAAAGCAGAACGAGGCGATGGCCGCCGCCGTGGACCGGCCGATGCCCGGCAGCGTGGCCAGCACGGCCGCACTGCGCGGGAAGGCCCCGCCATGCAGTTGCACCACCGCCTGGGCGCAGGCGTGCAGGTTACGCGCCCGGGTGTAGTAGCCCAGACCGCTCCACAGCGCCATCACATCGTCCTGGGGCGCAGCCGCCAGGCTGGCGACGTCCGGGAAACGCTGCAAGAAGCGTTCGTAGTAGCCCAGCACCGTGCTGACCTGGGTCTGCTGCAACATGATTTCGGACAGCCAGACGCGGTACGGGTCACGGGTCTGCTGCCAGGGCAGGTGGTTGCGGCCATGACTGGCCTGCCAGCGGACCACGTCCGTGGCGATAAGAGGGAGAGGGGGATTCAAGGGAAAGCAACAGGTCAGAGAACGAAAGCCACAGGACGCACGCAGCCTCAGACACCGGCGGCCGGGGCATCGGCCAGCGCGGCCTCCGGCTCGGGCGGCTGCAGCAGTTGCTGCATCCATTGCGCCAGCCGCTGCTCCAGCGCGGAGAGCTGCTGCTCCGCAGACTCGATCTCGGCAATCCGCTCCATCAGGCCGCTGGCCGCTTCGCTGATGCGGTCCACCGCCTCGATGCGGCGGGCAAAGCTGCGTTTGCGCTCCTTCAATTGTGCATCCAGCTGCGATGTGGCGCTTTTGCTCCACAAATCCAGGTCATTCGCTGCGGACTCGAACAGGGTGCGCAGCCGCATGCCCAGGGCCTTGACCATGCGCTGGCCAAACAGCGGGTTCGCCAGCTTGAGCGCATGGCCGAATCCCAGGTACTGCAGGTAGCTCTCCTCGATCTGCGCCAGCTCGCGGTCGAAGTCGTGCAGCTGCAAGTCGCCAGGCAGTTGCAGGGAGAAGCCGAACTCCGTGTTCAGTTCCTTGAAGGTGGCGCTGAGCATGGTCTGGATTTCGCCGGCGGCGGCCTTGGCCTGTTGCCCCAGGCCGCGCAGACTCTCGAACGTGGCGGCGTAGACCTTGCGCACCCCCAGCTTCAGCCCCGAATGCTCCAGCGCCCCGGCCAGTTGCTGCAGCTCGCGCCGCAGCGAGGTCGCGCCCAGCAGCTGGAAGGCCTGGTTCATCAGCTTGAGGTGCACCGTGCGCACCGCCAGAATCTTGGCGCTGCTGTCCTCGAACGTGCGCTGCTCCTGCTGGATGCGCTGGCGCATGCTCTGGATCACCGTGGCATTTTTGCCGCGCAGGCTGCGCAGCTCCAGCATCTGCTCGTCCAGGTCGCGGCGGCGGATCTGGATGGCGCGCTGCACCTGGGCCTGCAACTGGGTCACGCCCGCCCCTACGACGTTGCGCAGGATGCTCTGGCGGTGCGCCAGGATGCCCTGCGCCAGCAGGTCCTCGAACAAGGGCAGGCCACTGCGCTGCAGCAGGGCGGCATTGCTCTCGATCTTGGCCATCAGGCCTTTCTGCGCCGACAGCGGCAGGATGCGCGCCGGATCGATGCCCAGAATCTGCGCGCTCTGCGCACGCTGGCGGTTCAGCTGGGCCTGCACTTCCGTGCCGGAATCCAGGCTGCCCCACAGGGTGTCGATCTTGTTCAGCACCACCAGGTGGGCATCGCCCTCGCGGTGGCAGGGCAGCAGGTGCTCGCGCCAGATGGCCAGGTCCGACTTGGTCACGCCCGCATCGGCCGCCAGCAGGAACACCACGGCATGTGCCTGGGCGATCAGGTTGACGGTCAACTCCGGCTCGGTGCCGACGGCATTCAGGCCCGGCGTGTCGACGATCACCAGCCCCTGCTTGAGCAACGGGTGGGCCATGTTCAGCAGGGCGTGGCGCCATTTGGGAATCTCGACCAGCCCCTGCTCATCGGGCACGGGGTTGTCGGCCCCCGCCTCATCGCTCCAAAAGCCCAGGGTCCTGGCCTCCTCCACCGGCACCTTGCACACCTGCGCCACATGCGCCAGGGTGCTGGCCAACTGGTCCGGGTCGTGCACGTCCATGGGCAGCTGCACCCAGGTCGAGGGCCGGCTGCGCCATTCCGCCAGACTGTAGGGCTGCGCCCGGGTCTCCACCGGCAGCAGTCGCAGGCAGGGGGGCAAGGCCGGGTCGTAGCCCAGCTCGGTCGGGCACATGGTGGTGCGCCCCGGCGTGGCCGGCATGATGCGCCGGCCATAGTGGGCAAAGAACACGGCGTTGATCAGCTCGGACTTGCCGCGCGAGAACTCCGCCACAAAGGCCACACAGACCTTGTCACCGCGCAGCAGGTGCTCCAGGCGCAGCAGGTGGTCCTGCACGGCGGCATCCAGCAGGTCCTGGGCCGCCAGCCAATCCCGGAAACCGGCCATCTGAGCGGCAAACCCCTTGCGCCATTGGCCAAAACGATCAAATTGCTCGCCGAATGAAAGGCCCACGATCATCCCCTCTCGCAACGTCTGTGTGCTGCCTGCATGCAATATACCTGCAGCCTGCCTGCGGGGAGCCCGGTGAATGTGACCCTTTTGCCTAGGATTTCTGGCAGTGCGGGCAGTAGAACGTGCTGCGCTGTCCTTGGCGCAACAAGGCAATCGGCCTGCCACACTGCACACAGGGCAGGCCTTCGCGGCCGTAGACCTTGGCTTGTAACTGGAAGTGTCCCGGCAGCCCATCCGCATTCGAGAAATCACGCAGCGTGGTGCCGCCGCGCTCGACCGCCAGGGCCAGGATGTCGCGAATTGCCTGGAACAAACGGCGGGCCTTGATGGCGCTGATGGCCTGTGCCGGTGTGGTGGGTGCAATCCGGCTGGCAAACAACACCTCGGAGGCATAGATATTGCCCACGCCCACCACCAGCTTGCCCCCCAGCAGCAAGGGCTTGATGGGCGTGCGGCTGCGCGCCAGCCCATCCCGGAACGACTCCCAACGAAAGTGGTGCGCATCCAGCGGCTCCATGCCCAGCCCGTCGAGCAGCTTGCGCGCCACCGGATCGTCGTCGCCGTCCGTGGCGATCACGGCGCCGAAACGCCGCGGATCGTGCAGGCGCAGCGTGCCCCGGTCGGTTTGCATGTCGAAGTGCTCGTGCGGACCCAGTGCGGCGGGCAGTTGGGTAGCGAACCGCAGGCTGCCGGACATGCCCAGGTGCACCATCAGCATGCCGCGGTCCAGATCGATCAACAGGTACTTGCCGCGCCGGCGCACCTGCTGCACCCGGGCCCCCACCAAGCTGGACGGTGCACGCCCCAGCGGCCAGCGCAGGGGTTTGCCCAGGGTCACCGACAGCACCTGGGCACCGGCGATTTGCGACGCGAAGCTGCGGCGCGTGACTTCAACCTCAGGAAGTTCTGGCATCTGTCGAATTCATTCACAGGGGGGAAATGCTTGGATTATTATGGGTCGATGGTTCTCACACTCCGCACTTGGCACTTGGCCCTGATCCCTGCCCTTGTTCTTGGAACAGTGCCGGCTCACGCTCAAGGAAAATCCTCCCCCGCGCCGCAGCCCGACCAGCCATCGGCCTCAGACCTGGCCGCGGCCTTGGATGCGGAGCTGTTCTATGAGTTGCTGGTCGGAGAGATGTCCGCCTCCCAGGGCGATGCCACCAATGCCATTGCGCTGTTCATGGATGCCGCCCGCCAGACCCAGTCGGCGCAGCTGTACCAGCGGGCCGCCGAGCTGGCCCTGCAATCCCGCTCGGGCCAGCGTGCGCTGATCGTGGCCAACGAGTGGTACAAGGCCTTCCCGCAGTCGCGGGACGCCAACCGCTACATGCTCCAGATTCTGCTGATGCTCAATCGCGTCTCCGAATCCCAGGAGTACCTGGCCCGCGAAGTCGCCTGGACCCCCGCAGCCTCCAAACCCGCCACTTATCTGGCGATTGCCCAGCTGTACAGCCGTGCCAGCGACAAGGCCATGGCAGCCAGCGTGGTCGAGCAGGCGCTGCAGCCCGATGTAAAGGACCCCGCCCTGGGGTCTGCAGCCTGGGCCACGATTGGCCATCTGCGCCTGGTGGCCGGCCAGAAGGACCTGGCACTGCAGGCCCTGGAACAGGCCTATGACCTCGGCCCACGCAATGGCGCCACGGCACTGCTGGCGCTGGAACTGCTCGAAACCGGCAGCCTGTCCGTCGAGCCAATGGTCCAGGATTACATGCAGCACCAGCCCGCACCGACCATACAGATGGCGTATGTGCGCGTGCTCATGGAGCAGCAGCGCCTGGAAGACGCGCAAAAGCAGCTGACGCCCCTGCTCAAGGCACAGCCCGACATGACCGATGCCTGGATGGCCCAGGCCAGCCTGCATGCCCAGCGCGCGGCCTGGCCGCAGGCGCAGCAGGCGCTGCAACGCCTGGAAAGCCTGTTGCTGCAGATCCCGAACGAAGCGCCGCGCACGCATGCACTCACCCAGGCCTATGTGCTGGGCGGGCGCATTTCCCTGCAGCAAAAAGACTACCCCCAGGCGCTGGCATGGCTGGACAAAGTGCCGGAAGAGGCTCAAACGCTGACGGTGCAAGGCCTCAAGGCCCAGGCCCTGGCCAAACAGGGCAAGCTGGCCCAGGGCCGCGCCTTGATCCGTGCCGTTCCCGCGAATGGCGATGAACAGGAAATGCAAAAACGCCGGGCTGAAGTGACTCTGCTGCGGGACAATGGCGCGCCCCAGGAAGCCTATCTGCTGCAGCGCACCCTGTATGAGCAATCCCCCAGAAACGCCGACATTGCCTACGAAACTGCGATCCTGGCCGAGCGTGCCGGCAAGCTGGAGGTGATGGAGAAGATCCTGCTCGACCTGATCGCGCAGCACCCCGACCACTACCACGCCTACAACGCGCTGGGCTACTCCTGGGCCGACCGCGGCATTCGACTGCCGGAAGCCCGCAAGCTGATTGAAACCGCCCTGTCGCACGCCCCCGAGGACCCCTTCATCACCGACAGCCTGGCGTGGCTGGAGTTCCGTGCCGGCAACCACGCGCAGGCACTGGCGCTGCTGGAAAAGGCCTACGCAGTGCGTGACGATGTGGAAATTGCCGCTCACCTGGGAGAAGTGCTCTGGACCCTGGGCCAGCACAACCGTGCACGCACCATCTGGCGCCAGGCGCAACGGCGCGATGCCGACAACGAAACCTTGCGCGCCACCTTGGAACGCCTGCAAGTCACGCCCTGATGCCGCGCCCCACCATGTCTGTTCTTTCCCATCCCCTGGCAGGAGGTGCCCGCATGCTGGCCCTGGGCGCCATGTTGGTGCTCGCAGGCTGCAGCACCCCACCACCGCCCGCAGCGTCCGGCCCGCAGCAGCAAGCCTGGGCGGGCCGCATGGGCCTGCAGGTGCACGACCCGCTGGCTCCGGAGCGCTCCTTCAGTGCCTCTTTCCATCTGCAAGGCACGCCGGACAACGGCCGGCTGGACATTTTCAGTCCCCTGGGCTCGCAGATCGCCAAGCTGGAATGGCAACCGGGCGGGGCGTCCCTGCAGCAAGGGGACCGCATCACCGAATCCACGTCGCTGCAAGAGCTGCTTGAGCGCAGCCTGGGTACACAGCTGCCCCTGGAGGCACTGTTCGGCTGGCTGCGCGGCCTCCAGAGCAGCGCACCAGGCTGGCAGGTGGACCTCAGCCGCTATGCACAAGGTCGCATCACAGCGCAGCGCCTGAGCCCGCCACCCACGGCCACCTTGCAACTGCTGCTACAAACACCCGAATAAGCCAAGAGGCAGGCCCTCTTTCGCGACACTTTTTGCCCCTCTCCATGCACACTTTTTATGACGTGCCGGCCCCCGCCAAACTGAACCTGTTCCTGCACATCACGGGGCGCAGGGCCGATGGCTACCACCTGCTGCAGTCGGTGTTCATGCTCATCGACTGGCAAGATCGTTTGCATTTCGAGCGCACGCACAGTGCCCAGATCTCCCGCCAGGACCTGAACCCCGAGGCCCCGCCGCTTCCAGCCGACGACCTGTGCACCCGCGCCGCCCAGGCGCTGCAAGCCGCCACAGGCTGCACCCAGGGTGTACGGATTGCGATCGACAAGCACATCCCGGCCCAGGCGGGGATGGGCGGGGGATCGTCGGATGCGGCCAGCACCCTGGTGGCCCTCAATCGCCTGTGGAACCTGCAGCTCTCGCGCACCGAACTGGCCCGGATTGGTGAACGCCTGGGCGCCGATGTGCCGTTTTTCATCCATGGACAGAATGCCTGGGTGGAAGGCATTGGCGAACACATCGCACCGCTCACCGGCGCCGCACAACTGCCTGCCAGCGATTTCATTGTGGTCAAGCCCCAGGCCGGCTTGGATACGCAAGGCATCTTCACCGCGCCCAATCTGACGCGCGACACAAAGCGTGCTAGAATCGAAGACTTTGCTGCAGATCACTACGGTTTTGGCCATAACGACTTGCAGCCCGTCGCTGAAGCCTTGTGCCCCGACGTGAGAAAAGCACGACAGCTGCTGGAATCACTGGGATTGCATGCTACAATGACTGGCTCAGGAAGTGCAGTGTTTGCACAAACCAGCAAAGCCATTGAAATGCAAGACGCACCGTGCGGTTGGCAAATCAAACTTTGCAAGAATCTGGAAAAACATCCTTTGTTTCACTGGATACCAGAGTAGTCAAGCTACCGGTTGGTTGTTATCAACGACAATTGACCTGTGTAGGGGAGTCGCCAAGTTGGTTAAGGCACCGGATTTTGATTCCGGCATGCGAGGGTTCGAGTCCTTCCTCCCCTGCCAAATATCTTCATGCGTTCAAGCAAACCCAATACTGGGAAGCTCATGCAATCCAACAATTCTGAATTCGTGGTTTTTACGGGCAATGCCAACCGTGGCATGGCCGAAGAAATCGCCAAGCATCTCGGCACGTCCCTGGGCGCGGCCGATGTTGGTCGTTTTTCCGACGGTGAAGTCACCGTAGAAATCAAGCAAAACGTTCGTACCCGCGACGTCTTCGTGGTGCAGCCCACCTGCGCCCCCACCAACGACAACCTGATGGAGTTGCTGGTGATGGTCGATGCGCTGAAGCGTGCCTCGGCACAAAGCATCTGCGCCGTCATCCCCTACTTTGGCTACGCCCGCCAGGACCGCCGCGTGCGCTCCACGCGTGTGGCCATCACGGCCAAGGTCGTGGCCAACATGCTGCAAGCCGCTGGTGTCAACCGCGTGCTGACCATGGACTTGCACGCGGACCAGATCCAGGGTTTCTTCGACATTCCCGTGGACAACATCTACGCCTCGCCCGTGCTGCTGGGTGACCTGAACCAGAAGAAGTACGACGATCTGATCGTGGTCTCTCCGGACGTGGGTGGCGTGGTGCGTGCCCGCGCACTGGCCAAGCAACTGGGTTGCGATCTGGCGATCATCGACAAGCGCCGCCCCAAGGCCAACGTGTCCGAAGTGATGCACGTGATTGGCGACATCGATGGCCGCAACTGCGTCATCATGGACGACATGATCGACACCGCCGGCACCCTGGTGAAGGCTGCCGAAGTGCTGAAGGAACGCGGTGCGAAGAACGTGTATGCGTATTGCACACACCCCATCTTCTCCGGCCCTGCGATCCAGCGCATCACCGAAGGCTCGGCGCTCGACGAAGTCGTGGTGACCAACACCATTCCTCTGAGTGCAGCCGCCCAGGCGTGCAGCAAGATCCGCCAACTGTCCGTGGCTCCGCTGTTTGCGGAAACCATCCAGCGCATCTCCACCGGTGACTCGGTGAGCAGCCTGTTCCAGGACTAAAGTTTTTCCTTCGGAATCCGTGACAGCCTCCTTCGGGAGGCTTGCGTTTTCCGGAGTTTCTTCCAAAGCATGTGCTTTGGTCATCAACCGAGTGGGACTGGTCGCGGTCCACTCACATTGGAGTAAGTTATGCAAATCGCTGCAACATCGCGCAATCTGCAAGGTACGGGTGCGAGCCGCCGCCTGCGTATTTCCGGCAACACCCCTGGCATCCTGTTCGGTGCTGGTCAGGACGCACAAAAGATCGAAATCGATCACAACACCCTGTTCCACGCTCTGAAGAAGGAAGCTTTCCACACTTCGATCCTGGATCTGGACCTGGACGGTCAAGTCGTGAAGGCCGTGCTGCGCGACGTGCAGTACCACCCCTTCAAGCCCGCGATCCTGCACGTGGACTTCCAGCGCGTGGACGAAAACACCAAGGTCGAATCCAAGGTGGCCCTGCGTTACGAAGGCGCTGAGCAATCGCCCGCCGTGACCGTGGAAAACGGCACCGTGACCCCCCTGATCACTGAAGTGTCCGTGCTGGCTACGCCCGCCAAGACCCCCGAGTTCATCACTGTGGACCTGTCCAAGCTGACCTCGAAGATCATCCCCGGCCTGCAAACCGTGAAGGCTCCTGCTGGCGTGAAGATCATTGCCCGCGGTTCCAACAAGAACCCCGTGCTGGTCGCTGTGAAGCTGCCCGAAGCTGCCGTGGCAGCACCTGTGGCCACTGCCGCTCCCGCCAAGAAGGGCAAGAAGTAATTCTTGCGCTTGGCACCGGACAGTCCCGACGGACTGTCCCCCAACAATGGCCCGCCCTGTGCGGGCCATTTGTTTTGCACGGCCGCGCCGCATACACGACCCTGATTGGATAATCCGCACATGATCAAACTGTTTGTGGGCCTGGGCAACCCAGGCCCGGAATACGAAGACACACGCCACAACGCAGGGTTCTGGTGGATTGACGGGCTGGCGCGGGAACTCAAGGTGCACCTGCAGCCCGAGCGCAGCTACTGGGGGCTGGCGGCCCGCGCCAACGTCCAGGGGCAGACGGTGTGGCTGCTGCAGCCGCAGACCTTCATGAACCTGTCGGGCAAGTCGGTGGGGGCCCTGGCGCGCTTTTTCAAGATCAAGCCCGAAGAGGTGCTGGTGGTGCATGACGAGCTGGATTTCGAGCCCGGCCAGATCAAGCTCAAGCAAGGCGGCAGCCACGGCGGCCACAACGGCCTGCGCGACATCCACGCCCAGCTGGGCAGCCCCGACTACTGGCGCCTGCGCGTCGGCATCGGCCACCCGGGGCAAAAGGGGGAGGTTTCAGGTTGGGTGCTGCGCAAACCGCCCCAGGACCAGTGGCAGGCCATCCACGAACAGCTGGACCGCAGCCTCAAGGCCTGGCCCCTGCTGGTGGCCGGCGAGATGGACAAGGCCATCGCGCAGATCAACACCAACAAGCCACCGCGCCCCAAGCCACCGCGCAAACCGGCGCCCGACGACGCGGCCGGTGTGCCAGCGACCAAGGAATAAAAAAATAGCTACTGACGCTTGACTGGCAAGCGTTAGCAGCCAATTTGACTGATATTTTTTGGGTCAGATTTTCTGCGCTTGCGCCTGCAGGCGCTCGAACTTCTGCAGCAGGCTGTCGCGGCTTTCGACAAACTCCGGGTTGACCGGGATGCAGGAAACCGGGCAGACCTGCATGCACTGTGGCTCGTCAAAGTGGCCAACGCATTCGGTGCACTTGTGCGGGTCGATCTCATAGATCAACTCGCCCATGAAGATGGCATCGTTGGGGCACTCGGGCTCGCAGACATCGCAATTGATGCACTCTTCCGTGATCATCAGTGCCATGGCACGCCTCCTGGGCACAGTTCGGCCCGCACGGCGGCCCAGGGGTCGGGGGGGGTCAACTCAGGCAACATGCGCCGATTATCCCGCGCCTGTCCCCAGTGCCGTGCAGGGGGTCACTACGTCCATGCTTTGCACTGTGGGATTTGCCGCTATGCTCGGGGCCCGCGCCCCTCGCCTGCCTTGCCTTCATGAGTGTTTTCCTCGCCAAACGCCTGCTCACGCTGATTGCCACCCTGCTCGGGGCATCGGTCGTGGTGTTTGCCGTGCTGGAGGTCTTGCCGGGCAACGCCGCCCAGGTGCTGATGGGCCCCGATGCCGATCCCGAGGCCGTGGCCGCCATGGCCGAGCAACTGGGCCTGCACCAGCCCGCGCTGCAGCGCTACGCCCACTGGGTGCTGGGCTTTTTCACCGGCGACCTGGGCAACAGCTATGCCTATGGCTCGCCCGTGTGGGAGCTGGTGGGGGAGCGCCTGGCGCTGACCCTGCCGCTGGCCATCCTGGCCATGGCCCTGACCACTGTGCTGGCCTTGCTGGCGGGTGTGTATGCCGCCTCGCAGCACAACAAGCTGGGCGACATCGGCACCATGGGTCTTGCACAGCTGGGCATTGCCATCCCCAACTTCTGGTTTGCCATCCTGCTGATTCTGCTGTTTTCCGTGAAGCTGCAGTGGTTCTCGGCCGGCGGGTTTCCCGGCTGGAGCGCCGAGATGGGCGGCGGCTTGTGGCCCGCGCTGCAAGCCCTGCTGCTGCCTGCCATCGCCCTGGCTGTGGTGCAGGCCGCGATCCTGGCCCGCATCACACGCTCGGCCGTGCTGGAGGTGCTGCGCGAAGACTTTGTGCGCACCGCGCGCGCCAAGGGCCTGAGCCAGCGCGCCGTGCTCTGGGGCCATGTGCTGCGCAATGCCATGATTCCGGTGGTCACCGTCATGGGGCTGCAGTTTGCCAACCTGCTGGCCGGCACCATCGTGGTGGAGAACGTGTTCTACCTGCCCGGCCTGGGCCGGCTGATCTTCCAGTCCATCGCCAACCGCGACCTGATCGTGGTGCGCAACTGCGTGATGCTGCTGGCCGCCATGGTCATCGTGGTCAACTTCGTGGTGGACGTGCTGTACGCGGCCATCGATCCGCGCGTGAAGGCCAGCGACCTATGAGCGCCACCGCCGCCTGGCCGCAGCACGCACTGCGCCATCCCAGCCTGGTGGTGGGCGCCGCGCTGACGCTGGCCCTGATCGCCACCGCCCTGCTGTCCTTCGTCTGGACGCCGTGGAGCCCCTATGCGATGAACCTGGACGCCAAGCTGCTGGCGCCCAGCGCCCAGTTCTGGATAGGCACCGATGCCTTTGGCCGCGATGTGCTGTCGCAGATCATGGTCGGGGCCCGCAGCTCGATCGCCGTGGGCCTGGTGGCCGTGGGCATCGGCCTGGTCTGTGGTGTGGCCCTGGGCCTGATGGCCTCGGCCCTGCGTGGCTGGACCGAAGAGCTCATCATGCGGCTGTCGGACTTCACCTTCGCCTTTCCCGCCATCCTGTCGGCCATCATGATGACGGCGGTGTTCGGCCCAGGCATGGTCAACGCCATCGTCGCCATCGGCATCTTCAACATTCCCACCTTCGCGCGCATCACCCGGGCCTCGGCGAACGCCATCTGGGCGCGCGAGTACGTGCTGGCGGCGCGCGCCTGCGGCAAGCACCGCCTGAGCATCACCGTGCAGCATGTGCTGCCCAATATCCTGGGCGTGCTGGTGGTGCAGGCCACCATCCAGTTCGCCCTGGCCATCCTGGCCGAGGCCGCCCTGTCCTATCTGGGCCTGGGCACCCAGCCGCCGCAGCCGTCCTGGGGGCGCATGCTCAGCGACGCCCAGACCCTGATGTTCCAGGCGCCGCTGCTGGCCGTCTTCCCTGGCGCAGCGATTGCCCTGGCCGTGCTGGGCCTGAACCTGCTGGGCGATGGCCTGCGCGACCTGCTGGATCCGCGCCTGTCCCGCCAGCGCCAGTGAGCCCCGCCATGCCCTTGCTTGAAGTCACCGGCCTCAACCTCTTTCTGCGCAGCTCCGGCCGCAGCGTGCAGGCACTGCGCCACCTCTCGTTCAAGCTGGAACGCGGCGGTGCCTTGGGCCTGATCGGGGAGTCCGGCAGCGGCAAATCGCTGACCGCGATGACGCTGATGGGCCTGCAGCCCCAGCAGGCCAGCGTGACCGGCAGCCTGCAGTGGGAAGGCCAGGAGCTGCTGGGCAGCACCGAGCGCCAGTGGCAGGCGCTGCGCGGCAACCGCATGGCCATGGTGTTCCAGGAACCCATGACCGCCCTCAACCCGGTGCACACCATCGGCCGCCAGGTGGCGGAACCCATGGTGCGCCACCTGGGCCTGGCGCCGCGCGAAGCCCTGAAGGCCGCCACCGGCCTGCTGGAGCGCGTGGGCATCCCCGAGCCCTCGGTGCGCGTGCACGACTACCCGCACCAGTTCTCTGGCGGCCAGCGCCAGCGCATCACGATCGCCATGGCCCTGGCCTGCCAGCCGGACCTGCTGATCGCCGACGAACCCACCACGGCCCTGGACGTGACGGTGCAGCAGCAGATCCTGGACCTGATCAACGACCTGGTGGCCGAGCGCGACATGGCGCTGATCCTGATTTCGCACGACCTGGGCGTGATCTCGCAGAACGTGGACGACATGCTGGTCATGTATGGCGGGCAGATCGTCGAAAGCGGGCCCACGGCGGCCATCTTCCGCCACATGGCCCACCCCTACACCCGCGGGCTGATGGCGGCCCGCCCGCGCCTGGATGCCGCGCGCCAGCCCAGTGGCCAGCCGTATGCGCTGTTCACCATCGCCGGCAACGTGCCCGCCCTGCCCAATCTACCCCGCGGTTGCACCTTTGCCGGCCGCTGCCCATTCACCGAGGCCCGCTGCTTCGAGGAGCGCCCGCAGCGGGTGGGCATTCCCAGCTTCCAGCCACAGGAGGCCGAATACAGCAGCCTGGGCGTGCACCAGGTGCGCTGCCTGCGCCCGGAAGCCATGCGCCCCGGCAACACGGAGGCTTGGCAATGACCCCCGACAACCTGCGCCCGCCACTGCTGCAGCTGCAGGGCGTCAGCAAGACCTACCGCCTGCCGCGGCGCCAGCTGTGGCAGCCCGCCCCCCTGGTGCAGGCCCTGCACGGCGTGGATGTGACGGTGTACAGCGGACGCAATGTCGGCATCGTCGGCGAGTCCGGCTGTGGCAAATCCACGCTGGCGCGCCTGGCGATGGCACTGGACACCCCCAGCAGCGGCCAGGTGCTGTTCGAAGGCCAGGACCTGCACCGCCTGCCACGCCCGGCCCTGCGCGCGCTGCGGCGTGACTTTCAGATGGTGTTCCAGGACCCCTACGGCTCGCTGGACCCGCGCATGACCGTGGCGCGGATCGTGGCCGAACCCCTGAGCGCCCAGGCCGGCAGCAACCGCCTGGAGCAGCGCGAGCGGGCCGCCGAGGTGCTGGCCCAGGTGGGCCTGCACCCGCACGACCTGGACAAGTACCCGCATGAATTCTCGGGCGGACAGCGCCAGCGGATTGCGATTGCCCGCGCGCTGATCACGCGCCCCAAGCTCATCGTCGCCGACGAACCGCTCAGCGCGCTGGATGTCTCCATCCAGGCGCAGGTGCTGAACCTGCTGCTGGACCTGCAGCAGCGCTTTGGCATGACCTACCTGCTCATCAGCCACGACCTGGCCGTGGTCAACCACCTGTGCGATGAAGTGCTGGTCATGCAGCAAGGCCAAGTGGTCGAGCGCGGCACGCCCCACCAGCTGTTCACGCAGGCGCGCCACCCCTACACCCAGACGCTGGTGAACGCCGTGCCCCAGATTGCCCCGGGCCGCGCGCGGGCCCTGCGCCAGTTGCGGGCCAAAGCCCCGTCCAACTTGGTGTAAAAACGCGCATTGCTTGGCCGGCCACCCCGGCACGCCAGCTTGTTGACCCGATACCCAGAAGCCCCCCGGAGACCCGCCACCATGATCCACCGCCGCAGTTTGCTTGCCTCTGGCGCGCTTGCCAGCCTGACCACGCTCATGCCCCTGGGCAGTTGGGCGCAGGCCAAGAAAGACACGGTGACGCTGGCGCTGGCGCTGGAGCCGCCGGTGCTCGACCCCACGGCCAGCGCCTCCTCGTCGATCGCCGAGATCACGCAGTACAACATCTACGAGACCCTCACCAAGATCAACCCCGACGGCAGTGTCTCGCCCCTGCTGGCCGAAAGCTGGGAGGTCTCGCCCGACCTCAAGACCTACACCTTCCGCCTGCGCAAGGGCGTGCGCTTCCACAACGGCGAAGTCTTCGACGCGCTGGCCGTGAAGTTCTCGTTCGAGCGCGCCGGCGGCGAAAAGAGCACCAACAAGGACAAGCGCAGCTTCACCAACCTGCAGGTGCGGGTGATCGATCCACACACGGTCGAGCTGGTCACCGAGGACATCGACCCCGACTTCCTGTTCGTGCTGGGCCAGGGCACCTCCATCATCGTCGAGCCCAAAAGCGCCCCCACCAACGCCACCAAGCCTGTGGGCACAGGCCCCTACCGCCTGGGCATGTGGCAAAAGGGCGCCTCCATCACCCTGGTGGCCTGGCCGCAGTACCGCGATGCGGCCAAGATCCGCATCCGCCGCGCCACCTTCCGCTTCATCCCCGATGCAGCCGCCCAGGTCGCCGCCCTGCTGGCCGGCGATGTCGACGCCTTCCCGCGCGCCACACCGCGCAGCGTGCCCCAGTTCGAGAAGGACGGGCGCTTCCAGGTCCTGGTCAGCGGCTCGCGTGCCAAGACCATCCTGGCCATCAACAACGGCCGCAAGCCGCTCAACGATGTGCGCGTGCGCAAGGCAATTGCCGCCGCCCTGGACCGCAAGGCCATCATCGAAGGCGCCGCCGAGGGCTACGGCGTGCCGATTGGCAGCCACTACGTGCCCGGCGCCTTTGGCTATGTGGACACCACCGGCATCAACCCGCACAACCTCGACAAGGCCAAGGCCCTGCTGGTCGAGGCCGGCGTGAAGCTGCCGCTGAAGCTGAACATGACGCTGCCCCCCGCACCCTACGCGCGCCAGGGCGGTGAAATCATTGCCGCCCAGTTGGCCAAGGTGGGCATCGAGGTCAAGCTGCAGAACGTGGAATGGGCGCAGTGGCTGTCCGGCACCTACGGCAACAAGCAGTACGACCTGACCATGATCAGCCACGTCGAGCCCTTCGACCTGGGCAACTTCGCCAAACCCGACTACTACTGGGCCTACGACTCGCAGGCCTTCCGCGACCTGTTCGACAAGATCAAGCACACGCCCAAGCCCACGGACCGCGCGCGCCTGCTGGGCGAGGCCCAGCGCCTGCTGGCCAACGACGCGGTGCATGGCTTCCTGTACCAGCCGCAGTGGGTAACGATTGCCAACAAGCAGCTGCGCGGGCTGTGGAAGGACATGCCGATCTTCGTCAACGACCTGTCGGTGATGCACTGGTCGGAGAAATCCTGATCACCAGCAACCATAGCGCCTGGCGCTGATGGAACAAGGGCTTCAGAGCGAAAACACTCTGAAGCCCTTTGTCTATGCGCGCAAAGCGCTCCGCTTTTATTTGTCCACCGTCGCCAGGCGCACGGCCAGGCCCAGAAAGACCACGCCGGTCAGGCGGTTCAGCCACCACTGCGCGCGGGCCGAGCCCATCAGCACCTGGCCGAAGACGCCGGAAAAACACGCCACGGCGGCGAACACCGGAAACGCCGCCAGCACAAACACCCCGCCCAGCACCAGCAACTGCAGGGCCACGCTGCCGCGCGCCGGGTCGGCGAACTGCGGCAGAAAGGCCAGGAAGAAGATCAGCACCTTGGGGTTGGTCAGGTTCATCACCACCCCGCGCCCGACCAGGCGCCAGGCCTGGGCCGCATCCAGGCGGTCGGCGCGCGCCATCTGCGCCTGCGGCAGCGCGGACCGCTGCGCCGGGGCCCGCAAGGCCCCCAGGCCAGGTACGCCAGATAGGCCGCGCCGCACCATTTCAAGAGTGTGAAGGCCAGGGGCGACGCGGCCAGCACCGCCGCCAGGCCCAGCGCCACCGCCAGCGTGTGGCCCAGCACGCCCAGGCACAGGCCCAGCACCACGCACAGGCCCACGCGCCAGCCGCGCTGCACCGACTGCACCAGCACAAACAGGTTGTCCGGTCCCGGGCTGAGCGACAGCAGCAAGGCTGCACCATAGAAAGCCACCAATGTTTCCCAAGCAGGCATGTGTCAGGCGCCGTGTGGCGCTTCGCAAAAAATGCCATTGTGCAGGCGCCGCGGGCGCGCCACCACCGGCGTCAGCGCGGTGGTACCTGGCGCTGCGGGCGGCACTGGGGGTTGTTGAAGGGCCCCTCCGCCTGCGTCCAGCCCTGGCGCGGCATGAACTGCGCACACACACGCTGGCCGTCGACCTTGCTGGTCCACCAGTACCAGGGCGCCGGCGCGGCACGCGCGCCCTCCAGACCCATCCACAGCAGCAGTGCGCCACTGCAACTCACAACATATCGCAGCATGCGGGCCACTTTACCCCAGGCCCAGCGCCGTCACCCCCAGGGCGATCAGCACCGCCCCGCCCATGCGCACCAGGCGGTCGCCCTCCCGCAGCAGGTGGCCACCAATCAGGGCCGCGAACAGCATGGACACCTCGCGCGCCGGCGCCACGTGCGAGATGGGCGCGCTTTGCATGGCAAACAGCACCAGCACATAGGCCACCGGGCTGACCACGGCCACCAACAGGGCCCAGCGCCACTGCACCGTCCACAGCACACGGGCCTCGGGCAGGTCGCGCAGCACCACGGGCGACAGCAGCAGCACACGCAGGCAGCTGCCCAGGTAGTCGATCAGGATGGGGGACAGCAGCAGCACCTTGACGCCATAGCCATCGACCACGGTATAGGCCGCAATGAAGACCCCGGTCAGCAGGCCGTACAGCAAACCCTGGTGCAGCCGCAGGCGGGCCACCGGGTCCTGGCGCGCGCGCAGCAGGCCCGGCCCCCCGGCGATCAGGAACACGCCCAGCACCACGCCGGCCACGCCCAGCAGGCCCAGCTGCGAGATCTCCTCACCCAGCACCACGATGGCAAACAGCGAACTGATCAGCGGGCCGCTGCCGCGCGCCAGCGGGTAGACCACGGTCAGGTCGGCCTGGCGGTAGCCGCGCAGCAAAATCACGTAATACGCCAGGTGCAGCACCCCGCTGACGGCCACCAGGGCCCAGGCCTGCCAGCCCCAGTGCGGCACCACATCGTGGCCCACCCACCAGGCCAGGGGCGCCCAGACCACCACCAGCAGCAGCGAGCTGAAGAAGGCGAAGCGCGCATCACCGCCGGCTTTCTTGGCGGCGATGTTCCAGCCGGCATGGATCAGGCCGGCCAACAGAATCAGGGCGAAGGCTTGCAGTGACATAGGGACCCGGGGCAGCGCCAGCGGCGCCGTGCCCACGGTGCGCAGGCAAGAAAAAGGCTGCGGGGTACGCAGCCGGAATGAAGGGGGAAACCGCGCTTACTGGCGCCCGGGGATCAGGGCCAGGAACTCGCGGCGCAGCGTGGGGTCCTTGAGGAAGGCGCCGCGCATGACCGAGTTCAGCATCTTGCTGTCCTTCTCGCGCACACCGCGCCAGGACATGCAGAAATGCGAGCATTCCATGACCACAGCCAGGCCGTCAGGTCGGGTTTTTTCCATGATCAGGTCGGCCAGCTGGATGATGCCTTCCTCCTGGATCTGGGGGCGGCCCAGCACCCAGTCGACCAGGCGCGCGTACTTGGACAGGCCGATCACATTGGTGTGCTTGTTGGGCATCACGCCGATCCACACCTTGCCCATGACGGGGCACAGGTGGTGGCTGCAGGCGCTGCGCACCGTGATGGGGCCGACGATCATCAGCTCGTTCAGGCTCTTGCCGTTCGGAAACTCGGTGATCTTGGGCGGCTGGTGGTAGCGGCCGGCGAACACCTCCTTGAGGTACATCTTGGCCACACGGCGGGCTGTGGCCTGGCTGTTGTGGTCGTTGGCGGTGTCGATGACCATGCTGTCCAGCACGCCCTGCATCTTGGCCTCGACCTCGTCGAGCAGCAACTCCATCTCGCCGGGCTCAATGAAGTCGGCGATGTTGTCGTTGGCGTTGAAACTGCGCCCTGCTGCCTGCACCCGCTCACGAATCCTGACAGAAATGGGCGTGCCCTGCGGGTCTCCACCGGCAGGCTTTTTATCGGATGCGGCAAGCAAATCTGTAAACATGGGCGGGATGGTAACAGTGAATCAGCGGGCCGACAGGCGCCATGGAATTAGCGGCGGACTCAGAGTTTGAACTCGGCAATCAGGGGCAAATGGTCGGACATGCGCCACCAGATGCGGCCCTGCGGCACCACCAGACTCAGGGGTTCCAGCCCACGCACGTAGACATGGTCCAGCTGCGCCAGCGGCAGGCGTGAGGGGTAGGTGAAGCTGCTGCGGTCGCCCTCGTATTCGTGCATGCCGAAGCCCGCCAGCATGCGCTTGATGTGGTTGCCCCAGTCGTTGAAGTCGCCGGCCACCACCACCGGGGCGCCGGGCGGCACCTCGCGCTCGATGAACTGGTGCAACTGCTGGATCTGGCGCACCCGGCTGCCGGCAATCAGCCCCAGGTGCACCACCACGGTGTGCACGGCGCGGCCGTGGAACTCCACCTCGGCATGCAGCAGGCCACGCTGCTCGAAGCGGTGGTCGGACACGTCCAGGTGCTTGACATCGCGCACCGGCCAGCGCGACAGCAGGGCATTGCCATGCTCGCCATCCTTGGTCACGGCGTTGGTGCGGTAAACCGCCTCATAGCCCTCGGGGGCCAGGTACTCGGCCTGGCCCACGGCGGGCCAGCGTTCGAAGTACTGGGCCTCGCGGCGGTTCATCTTGCGCACTTCCTGCAGGCAGACGATGTCGGCATCCAGCTGCTCCACGGCCAGGCCCAGGTTGTGGATCTCCAGCCGGCGCGTGGGCCCCAGGCCCTGCACCCCCTTGTGGATGTTGTAGGTGGCCACGCGCAGGATGCGGGGCTCCGGCGGCAGCAGGATGCCCGACGGTGTGGACGGTGACAGCGGCGACAGGGTCGGTAACTCAAACGTCATGCAGCGACAAAAGCAGGCAGATGGAGGATGGCTTCGGCATTCGACGGGGCGTAGCAGCGGTCTGCCGCTTCGCGCCAAGCATGCCAAGCAAATGCGGTGTGCTCCCGGGGATTCAAGGTGACGTGGGTGTAGGACGCCACCTCCAGCCCGAACACGCGCTCGGTGTTCATGCACACGCCCGGGGCGTAGCGGTGCAGCCACTGGGGATAGACCGGGTAGGTGTTCTCCAGTTCCCAATCGTGCAGGCGGCAGCCCGGTGCCGTGGCGTCGATGCCGGTCTCTTCCTGCACCTCGCGCACGGCCGCGGCCGCCCAAGGCTCGTCCTCGGCATCCAGGCTGCCGGTGACGGACTGCCAGAAAGCCGCCCCCAGGCCATCGCCCAGCGCACGGCGCAGCAGCAAGACCTGCAGATCCGGCGTGTAGATCACGACCAGCACGGAGCGTGGAATTTTGTAGGGCTGGCACACCATGGCGGCATCTTCGCACCGGAAGCCGGGCCCTGGATGCAAAAAAGCCTTTGCGTCACCGCAAAGGCTTTTGGAGCGTTTCAAGGCTTCAGCGCTTGTCCATCAAACGCCAACAGCTATGAATTTCAGAGCCCTCGAATCACGATGCCTTGACGGCGTCGGGGTTGCGCAGGCGGATGTGCAGCTCGCGCAGCTGCTTTTCGTCCACGGGCGAAGGCGCCTGGGTCAGCAGGTCCTGCGCACGCTGGGTCTTGGGGAAGGCGATCACGTCGCGGATCGACTCGGAGCCAGTCATCAGCGTGATCAGGCGGTCCAGACCGAAGGCCAGGCCACCGTGCGGGGCGCGCCGTACTGCAGGGCGTCCAGCAGGTAGCCGAACTTGGCACGCTGCTGCTCGGGGGTGATGTTCAGTGCTTCGAAGACCTTGGCCTGCACGTCGGCGCGGTGGATACGCACCGAGCCGCCGCCCAGTTCCCAGCCGTTGAGCACCATGTCGTAGGCCTTGGCCACGCACTTGCCGGGGTCGGTGGCCATGAGTTCTTCGTGGCCGTCCTTGGGCGAGGTGAAGGGGTGGTGCACGGCCACCCAGCGGTCTTCTTCCTCGTCGTGTTCGAACATGGGGAAGTCCACCACCCACAGCGGTGCCCACTTGTCTTCGAACAGGCCGCTCTTCTTGCCGAATTCGCTGTGGCCGATCTTCAGGCGCAGCGCGCCGATGGCGTCGTTGACGATCTTGCCCTTGTCGGCACCGAAGAAGATCAGGTCGCCGTCTTGTGCCGCGGTGCGCTTCAGGATTTCAGCGATGGCGGCATCGTGCAGGTTCTTGACGATGGGCGACTGCAGGCCGTCACGGCCCTTGGCCACGTCGTTGACCTTGATCCAGGCCAGGCCCTTGGCACCGTAGATCTTCACGAAGTCGGTGTACTGGTCGATCTCGCCGCGCGAGATCTGCGCGCCACCGGGCACGCGCAGGGCCACCACACGGCCACCCTTGGTGGTCGCAGGGGTGGAGAACACCTTGAAGTCCACATCGGCCATGACGTCGGTCAGCTCGGTGAACTCCAGCTTGACGCGCAGGTCGGGCTTGTCCGAACCGAAGCGGAAGGCCGCGTCCTGGTAGGTCATGATGGGGAATTCGCCCAGGTCCACATTCAGCTGCTGCTTGAACACTTCAGTGATCATCTCCTGGAAGATGGCGCGGATTTCCTCTTCGTTCAGGAACGAGGTTTCGCAGTCGATCTGGGTGAATTCAGGCTGGCGGTCGGCACGCAGGTCTTCGTCGCGGAAGCACTTGGTGATCTGGTAGTAGCGGTCAAAGCCCGAGACCATCAGCATCTGCTTGTACAGCTGGGGCGACTGGGGCAGCGCGAAGAATTGGCCGTCGTGCACGCGCGAGGGCACCAGATAGTCGCGGGCGCCTTCGGGGGTGGACTTGCCCAGCATGGGGGTCTCGATGTCGATGAAGCCCAGCTTGTCCAGGAAGTTGCGCACCTGGATGGAGGTCTTGTAGCGCAGCATCAGGTTGCGCTGCATCACGGGGCGGCGCAGGTCCATCACGCGGTTGGTCAGGCGCACGTTTTCGGACAGGTTGTCGTCATCCACCTGGAAGGGTGGGGTCACGGCGGCGTTGAGCACGTTCAGCTCGTGGCACAGCACTTCGATCTGGCCGCTCTTGAGCTTGTCGTTGGTGGTGCCGGCGGGGCGTGCACGCACGATGCCCTTGACCTGCACGCAGAACTCGTTGCGGATGTCTTCGGCCACCTTGAACATCTCGGGACGGTCCGGATCGCACACCACCTGCACATAGCCTTCGCGGTCGCGCAGGTCAATGAAGATCACGCCACCATGGTCGCGGCGACGATTCACCCAGCCGCACAGGGTAACGGTTTGGCCCATCAGGGCTTCGGTCACAAGACCGCAATATTCGGAGCGCATGGCCATGGTCTATCTTCCTGCGCCCTTGGGGGACGCGCTTTCAGGGTTGTTTATCGTTCTTCGTCGGGCACGGGCAGCGGTGGCGGAGCCACCACCCCCATGGAGACGATGTACTTGAGCGCGGCGTCCACGCTCATTTCAAGTTCCACACAGTCACTTTTGCGCATCAGCACAAAGTAGCCGCCGGTCGGATTGGGCGTGGTCGGCACGAACACGCTGACGAATTCATCGCGCAGGTAGCTGGCCACCTCGCCCGCCGGATTGCCGGTGATGAAGGCCACGGTCCACACCCCCTCGCGGGGCCATTGCACCAGCACTGCCGTCCGGAAGGCGTTGCCGCTGTCCGAGAACACAGTGTCCGACACCTGCTTGACGCTGGAATAGATGGAGCGTACCACCGGGATGCGGGTGATCACCGCATCGCCCCACTGCACCAGCTTGCGGCCGACGAAGTTGCTGGCGATGGCGCCGATCACCAGCAGCACGGCCAGCGTCAGCAGCACGCCAAAGCCGGGGATGTGCATGCCCAGCAGGTGGTCGGGCTGCCAGGCTTGCGGCAGCAGGTACAGCGTTTGGTCCAGCGTGCTGATGATCCAGTTCAGCACCCAGACGGTGATCACACCGGGCACCAGGACCAGCAAGCCGGTGAACAGCCATTTGCGCAAAGCAGACATAGACAAAAAGGGGGGATTTAGGCTTCGGTGGCGGCAGGGCAGCCGGCGGCGGCGCAGGCGCTGCCGCCATTGTCGCAAGCTGCGGCCGGCGCTGCCGCGGCGCTGCTGGTTCCACCCTTGAAGTCGGTGGCATACCAGCCCGTGCCCTTGAGCTGGAAGCCGGGTGCGGTCAATTGCTTGGAGAAGGCCGCGGCACCACAGGCCGGGCAATCGGTCAACGGTGCATCCGACATCTTCTGGAGCACATCCTTGGCGTGGCCACAGGCGCCACACTTGTACGCATAAATCGGCATAGCTTCTGTTTCCGTGTGCGAGACAACAATCAAGCGAAATTCGCAAAACCCTCGATTATAGGCGGGCCTGTTTTGGGGTGATGCCTATGCACCACTTGCCCAGACGCGACACAGGGCGCCTCAGCGCCCTGTGTACCGCCAGCGAGGGTGCACGGGGCACCGGTCGCTTACTCTACGGAACCCTGGTAGTGCACCACGTCCTCGTGTTCGTTGGCGATGTACTGGGGCGCCAGCGAGCCGAACACCATGCCGGCGAACGCGCCCAGCAGGCCGGCCAGCTGCTGCGGGAAGGCCTCGCCCCAGCCGGGCATGAAAACGAAGGTCAGCCACATGCCCAGACCGGACACCACAGCCAGCAGTGCGCCCTGGGTGGTCGCGCGCTTCCAGTACAGGCCGCAGACCAGGGGCACGAAGGCACCGACCAGCGGCACCTGGTAGGCCCCGGCGACCATTTCATAGATGGAGCTGTCCTGCATGCTGATGGCATAGACCAGCACGCACAGCGTGAAGACCACCACCGTCACGCGCATGGCCTTGAGGGTCTGCGCGTCGGTCATGCCGGGCTTGATGTTGCGCAGCACGTTCTCCACGAAGGAGGTCGAGGGCGCCAGCATGGTGGCCGAGGCGGTGGACATGATGGCCGACAGCAGCGCGCCAAAGAAGGCGATCTGCAGCACCACGGGCATGTGGCTCATCACCAGGGTGGGCAGAATCTTCTGCGGATCGTCCGCGATCAGGGCCTTGGTCTCTTCGGGCATGACCAGCACGGCCGCCGTCACCACGAACATGGGGATGAAGGCGAACACGATGTACAGGCTGCCACCGATGATGGGCCCCAGGCGCGCCACGTTCTCGTCCTTGGACGACATCACGCGCTGGAACACGTCCTGCTGGGGGATGGAGCCCAGCATCATGGTGATGGCCGCGGCAAAGAAGAACAGCCAGGTCTTCAAGTCCGCATCCTGCGGGAAGAACTGCAGCTTGCCCTCGGTCACGGCATAGTCGATCACCTTGTCGGCGCCGCCGGCCAGGTTGCCGGCAAACCAGGCGATCGCCAGCAGGCCGACACAGATCACGATCATCTGCACCAGATCGGTGATGGCCACCGACCACATGCCGCCAAACAGGGTGTAGATGAGCACGATCACGGTGCCCAGCACCATGCCCGCCACGATCGACAGGGCGCCACCGGTCAGCAGGTGGAACACCAGACCCAGCGCCGACACCTGCGCCGCCACCCAGCCCAGGTAGCTGAAGATGATGATGATGGAGCACAGCAGCTCCACCGCGCGGCCATAGCGCAGGCGGTAGTAGTCACCGATGGTGATCAGGTTCTTCTTGTACAGCTTGTAGGCAAAGAACAGGCCCACCAGGATCAGACACATGCCCGCGCCAAACGGGTCCTCCACCACCCCTCCCAGACCTTCCTCCACGAACACCGCGGACACGCCCAGCACCAGCTCCGAACCGAACCAGGTCGCAAACGTGGTCGCCACCACGATGTACAGCGGCAGGTTGCGCCCAGCCACGGCGTAGTCGGCCGTGTTGTGCACACGGCGGGCTGCGTAAAGGCCAATGCCGATCGACACCAACAGGTACGCGGCGATAAAGGTAATCAGCATGGTGGCTGGTCCCTCCGGGAAAAGGAAAAGGGTTGTGGAAAAATTTGAGGCGCGATTATGGACACCACTTGTGTCCGCACGCGGAAAAAATCGCGCGCTGTCTGCTTCAGGCCACAAATAAAAAGGAGCGCCTGGCGCTTGCCTCGATTGGCTTTCGATATCCAATGACATCGAAATCCAAACGTAACAAGCGCTAAGCGCTCCTTTTTTCTTGAACTGAGCACCCGCTCACGCAGCAGGCGCCCGTGCAGGCCGGATCAGAAAAGCCGAATTCGCGTAAGGACTTGCATGGCCAGCATGCCTAGTACAAACCCGAGCCCGCCGTACACCAGCCCCTGCAGCAAACGATTGGTACGCCGCTGCTCGCGAAGCAACTCCTGTACCAGTTCCGGGTCCGCAGCCTGTTGGCGCTGCAGCGCGGCGTGCACCAGGCGCGGCAGCTCCGGGATCAGCTTGGCGTAGCGCGGTGCCTCGGCCTGCAGCTCGCGCCAGAAGCGCTGCGGCCCCATTTGCTCCAGCATCCACTTTTCCAGGAAGGGCTTGGCCGTGCTCCACAGGTCCAGGTTGGGGTCCAGCTGGCGGCCCAGGCCTTCGATGTTCAGCAGCGTCTTTTGCAGCAGCACCAGCTGTGGCTGGATCTCGACCTGGAAGCGGCGCGAGGTCTGGAACAGGCGCATCAGCACCATGCCCAACGAGATCTCGGCCAGCGGGCGGTCAAAGTACGGCTCGCACACGGCGCGGATGGCCGCTTCCAGCTCTTCCACGCGCGTGCTCGCCGGCACCCAGCCACTTTCGATGTGCAGGGCGGCCACGCGCTTGTAGTCGCGGCGGAAGAAGGCCAGGAAGTTCTGCGCCAGGTATTCCTTGTCGAACTCGGTCAGCGTGCCGACGATGCCGAAGTCCAATGAGATGTAGCGCCCGAAGGTGGCCGGTGCCAGGCTGACCATGATGTTGCCCGGGTGCATGTCGGCGTGGAAGAAGCCATCGCGGAACACCTGGGTGAAGAACAGCGTCACGCCGTCGCGCGCCAGCTGCGGAATGTCCACCCCGGCTTCGCGCAGGCGCTCGGTCTGGCTGATGGGCACGCCGTGCATGCGTTCCATCACCATCACCTCGGCATGGCAGTAGTCCCAGAACACCTCGGGGATCAGCACCAGGTCCAGCCCCTCCATGTTGCGGCGCAGTTGCGCCGCGTTGGAGGCCTCGCGCACCAGGTCCAGCTCGTCGTGCAGGTAGTTGTCAAACTCGGCAACCACCTGGCGCGGCTTCAGGCGCTTGCCATCGGCCGAGAGCTTTTCCACCCAGCCGGCCATCATGTGCATCAGGGCCAGGTCCTTGTCGATCACCGTCTTCATGCCCGGGCGCAGCACCTTGACGGCCACCTCGCGCTCCACGCCATGCTTGTCGCGGGTCACGGCAAAGTGCACCTGGGCGATCGAGGCGCTGGCCACCGGCGTGCGCTCGAACTGCACGAAGATCTCGTTCAGCGGTTTGCGGAAATTGCGCTCGATGGTGTCGACGGCGATCTGCGAATCAAACGGCGGCACGCGGTCCTGCAGCTTGGCCAGCTCCTCGGCCACATCGGGCGGCATCAGGTCGCTGCGCGTGGACAGCACCTGACCGAACTTCACGAAGATGGGGCCCAACTGTTCCAGCGCCTCGCGCAGGCGCTGGCCGCGCGGCGCATCCAGCTTGCGGCCGATGGTGAGCACGCGGCGCAGGCGGTGCAGCCACGGGTGCTGGAAGCTGGAAAGCACCAGCTCATCCAGGCCGTAGCGCAGCACCACCCAGACGATGGTGCAGCCTCGGAAAAAGCGGCTCATTGCGACAACCGGTCCGCGCCGCTGGCGGCAGCGCCCTGGCCCATGCGACCACCGACAAACTGGCGCACCGCCCCGGCAATGCTGCGCCCCAGGTTGGCCAGGGTGTGCGCGGGCACGTCGCCGATGATGCGGGACATGTCTTCCTCGACGTCCCACTGCACGTTGTCAACCAGCCAGTTGATGTCGGCCGCCAGTTGCACATCGCCCTGGATGCGCAAGGCCGGCTTGTCACCGCGCAGCGCCATCTGGGCCAGGGCCAGCGGGTTGCTGTCGGTGATCTCCAGCTGCAGATCAGGCTGGGCGCCCTCAGCCGCCAGGTTCAGCAGGCCGGCCGGGGTCACCACCAGGGCCATGTTGAAGTTGCGCCACTGCACACGGGCCACGCGCCCCTTTTGCCGCACCAGGCGCTCCATGGCCTCGCGTTCCTGCATCAACACGTGGTTGAGAAACAGCACGATGCGCTGCTGGGTTTCGTGGACGAGCCAGCTGGGCGGCTGCACGGCCTGCACCGCGCGTTCCACCAAGCCGTTCAGTAAAGAAAAAGGGGACTGTGTTGCCATAGTCCCCTGATTATTCCTGAAGTCGCAAGTTTTTTAGGCCAAGGCCTGTAAACCCGCTACCAACCAGCCGCTGGAGTTGTCCTTGGGCTTGGCCATGTTCCACACTTCACGGAAGGGGTTGGGGCCGGCGGAGGCTTCTTCGCGGATCAGGCCGGAGAATTCCACGCTGGCCATGTAGGAATCGCCCAGGTCCTCGATGCCCAGCAACTGCGCATCGATCATGACCACGTCGGTCTGGTTGAGGGCGCCGCCGCTCTGGGTTTCGCGCTCTTCCAGCTGGTGCTTGATCTCGGCCAGCATGCCGTCGGTCATCATGGAACGCAGGGTGGTGATGTCACCCTTGTCCCAGGCCGCCTGCAGGGTCACGAAGTTGCGCTTGGACGCCTCCAGGAAACCCTGGGTGTCGAAGTCGGCAGGCACGCTCCAGGTCGAGGCTGCGGTGCCCAGGCCGGAGCCGATCATGCTGCCGCTGGCACCGGGGATCTGCTCCCAGGGACGGGCCGAGGCGTCATTGCCCACGTTCTGGGGCTTGTACTGGGGCGGTGTGGTCACGCTGTCGGGCGTCACCGGGGCACCGGCGCCCTGGAAGGCGAAGGGCGAGGCCGCCGCCATCGCGGGCGCCGCCTTCTTGTTGGCGCGGGCGCGCATCACCATGCCGACCACCACCATCACAGCCAGGGCCAGCAGACCGAACATCAGCATGTTGGCGAAGGCTTCGCCAAAGCCCAGGCTGTGGGCCAGCCAGGCCAGGCCCAGGCCAGCAGCCAGGCCGCCAAGCATGGCGCCCCAGGGCTTCTTGGCGGCGGCTGCGGGGCCGCCGCAGGGGGGGTTGCGGGTTTGGCAGCGGCGGTGTTCTGCGCAGGCTGCTGCGCGGGGCTGGCCGGCGGGGTAGCCGGGGGCGTCGCCTGGCGCTGCGTCACATTGCTGGACTGCTTGCCGATCGAGCCGCCACCGCCCATGCGCTTGGCTTCTGCCAGGGGATGCATGACGACCAATGCCGCCGCCAATGTCACTGCCCACACCTTCTTCATCGCTGTATCTCCGCTTGAATTTGAATAAACCGTTGATTAACCAAAACCTGCAAACACGTTATGCATGGGACATCTCCCTGTTCAGCATTTGATCCCGACATGCAGCGCGACGATACCGGCCGACATGTTGTGGTAGTCCACGTGCCCGAAGCCCGCCTGCTGCATCAGGGCCTTGAGTTCCTCCTGGCCCGGGTGCATGCGGATGGATTCCGCCAGATAGCGGTAGCTGTCGGGGTCGCCAGCCACCATCGAGCCCATCTTGGGCAGGATGTTGAAGGAGTACCAGTCGTACACCTTCTCCAGCGGTTTGGCGACCTTGGAAAACTCGAGCACCAGCAGCTTGCCGCCGGGCTTGAGCACGCGGTTCATTTCCTTGAGGGCGGCGTCCTTGTGCGTCATGTTGCGCAGGCCGAAGGCCACACTCACCAGATTGAAATGGTTGTCGGGGAAGGGCAGCTTCTCCGCATCGCACACCAGCGTGGGCAGGAAAATGCCCTTGTCGGTCAGGCGGTCACGTCCAACGCGCAGCATGGCTTCGTTGATGTCGGTGTGCACCACGGTGCCACTGGCGCCGACCTTCTTGGAGAACGCCATGGACAAGTCGCCCGTGCCCCCGGCAATGTCCAGCACCTGGTCGCCCTCTTTGAGGTTGGCCACCATCACGGTATAGGCCTTCCAGGCGCGGTGCAGCCCGCCGGACATCAGGTCGTTCATGACGTCGTACTTGGACGCCACGGAGTCGAACACGCCGCGCACGCGGCTGGCCTTGTCTTTTTCGTCGACCGTCTGGAATCCAAAGTGTGTGCTGCTCATAAGCTTGAAATGTAAGCAGGCTGCTGCGTCTGGTACAGCGACAACCCCGTGCACCCCCAGGGCATAGCAGGCCTGCAGTCAAAATCTGGTGCTGGGAAAACGCTTTTCAAGCGGTCATCTCCAGCTACTTTAAATATAGCACCACCGAGGGAATATCCCAGCCCAGCGACGGCACTTGTTGCGCGCGGGGCATGCCGCCCCGGGCTTCAGCAGCCGCAGGAGCCGCTGCCGCAGCCACCACCGCTGCTGGCACTGCCGCCGGTGCCGCAGCTGCCGCCGGACTTCTGCGGCATGGGGGTGTCGCGGTCCACGCCGGCCGCCTCCAGGCGCGCCAGGTAGTCGCGCCACAGGGTGTCCTGGTTCTGGCCCAGCTCGTACAGGTAGTTCCAGGTGAACAGGCCGCTTTCATGGCCGTCGCTGAAGAACGGCTTGATGGCGTAGTTGCCCACCTGTTCGATGTTGTCGATGCCGACTTCGCGCTTGCCGGTCTGCAGCACTTCCTGGCCCGGGCCATGGCCCTGCACTTCGGCCGAGGGGGAATACACGCGCAGCAGCTCGAAGGGCAGGCGGAAGGTCTGGCCATCGGAATAGCCCACCTCCAGCACGCGCGAGGCGGCGTGCACGGTCAGCGATTGGGGAAGAGGCATGTCTGCCATGGAATGCAACCTATCAAAACAATAGCTGCTTGCGCTTGTCAAACGCCAACTTCAGCCCTAAAACCTGCTGAAGTCGCGATATGACCAGCGCAAACCGCTCACATCAATGTGATCACGCCCAGCGTGCCAGCGCCTGGGCGATGGCAGCGTCGCAGGTGGCGAGTGCGTCCTGCAATTGTGCTTCGCGGGCCAAATCGCGCGCCCGCAAGGGGTTTGCCCAGACGGGCGCCGGGAAATGGCTGTCCCAGTCATGGCGTGCAATCACATGCCAGTGCAGGTGCGGCACCATATTGCCCAGGGCCGCCAGGTTGATCTTGGTGGGCTGCAGCTCGGTGCGCAGCACGCGCTCCACCGCGGCCACCACGGCCATGCAGGTGTTGCGGTCGACTTCGGACAGGTCCGACAGCTCGGCCGCATGTGCGGTCCAGATCACGCGGTAGAAGGCCGGAAAGCCCTCCTCCTGCGCCCGGATGACGCGCAGCTGTGCGCCCTGCCAGACGGGCAGGCCGCCCGCCTCGCGGCACAGCACGCAGTCGGCGGATGGCGTACTCACAGCAGCACCCGTTCGATGCCGCCGGCGTTGGCGCGCTGCACGTAGTCCGGCATCCAGTTCTCACCCAGGATCTGCTTGGCCATCTCGACCACGATGTAGTCGGCTTCCAGCAGACCGTTCTGCAGGTCGTTGCCGTAGCGGCTCAGGCCTTGCAGGCAGCTGGGGCAGCTGGTCAGGATCTTGACGTTGTCCTTGGCACCGACGGAGCCGTTAGCCCGCAGCTCAGCCTCACCCTGGCGCAGCTCGGTTTCCTTGCGGAAACGGATCTGCGTGGAGATGTCAGGCCGCGTCACGCCCAGAGTGCCGGATTCACCGCAGCAGCGGTCGCTCTTGAGCACGCCATCGCCGACCAGGGCCTTGACGGTCTTCATCGGATCCTGCTGCTTCATGGGGCTGTGGCAGGGGTCGTGGTACAGGTAGCCGCCCTGCCCCCCCTCCGCCGCGCCCGGCAGCGTGATGCCCTTTTCCAGCAGGTACTCGTGGATGTCGATGATGCGGCAGCCCGGGAAGATCTTGTCGAAGGCGTAGCCCTGCAACTGGTCGTAGCAGGTGCCGCAGCTGACCACCACGGTCTTGATGTCCAGGTAGTTCAGCGTGTTGGCCACGCGGTGGAACAGCACGCGGTTGTCCGTGATCATCTTGTCCGCCACATCGTACTGGCCCGAGCCGCGTTGCGGATAGCCGCAGCACAGATAGCCCGGGGGCAGCACCGTCTGCACGCCGGCATGCCACAGCATGGCCTGGGTGGCCAGGCCCACCTGGCTGTACAGGCGCTCCGAACCGCAGCCGGGGAAGTAGAACACCGCCTCGGTGTCGGCCGTCGTCGCCTGGGGGTCACGGATGATGGGGACGTAGTCCTTGTTCTCGATGTCCAGCAGCGCGCGCGCCGTCTTGGTCGGCAGACCGCCGGGCAGCTTCTTGTTGACGAAGTGGATCACCTGCTCCTTGAGCGGTGGCTTGCCCACCGACGCCGGTGGGTGCTTCATCTGCGGCTTGGCCACGGCGTGCAGCAGGTCGGACGCCAGGCGCTGCGCCTTGAAGCCCACACCCACCATGCCCTTGCGCAGCAGGTTGATGGTGTCGGGGTTGGTGGCGTTCAGCATGGCCATGGCCATCTTGTTGCCGGGGTTGAAGCTCTTCTTGCCCATCTTGCGCAGCAGGTTGCGCATGTTCATGGTCACATCGCCAAAGTCGATCTTGACCGGGCAGGGCGTGAAGCACTTGTGGCAGACCGTGCAGTGGTCGGCCACATCCTCGAACTCCTGCCAGTGCTTGATGGACACACCGCGGCGCGTCTGCTCCTCGTACAGAAAGGCCTCGACCAGCAGCGAGGTGGCCAGAATCTTGTTGCGCGGGCTGTACAGCATGTTGGCGCCGGGCACGTGCGTGTTGCACACGGGCTTGCACTTGCCGCAGCGCAGGCAGTCCTTGACCGAATCGGCGATGGCGCCGATGTCGGACTGCTGCATGATCAGCGACTCGTGGCCCATCAGGCCGAACGAGGGCGTGTAGGCATTGGTCAGGTCGGCGTACATCAGCGCGTCGCGCGGCGACTCGGCCGGCACCAGGCCGTTCTTTTCGCGGATCAGCTTGCCGCGGTTGAAGCGGCCATGGGGGTCGATGCGCTTCTTGTAGTCGGCGAACGGCTGCAGTTCTTCGTCGCTCAAAAATTCGAGCTTGGTGATGCCGATGCCGTGCTCGCCGGAGATCACGCCGTCCAGGCTGCGCGCCAGCTGCATGATGCGCGCCACGGCTTCGTGGGCGGTCTGCAGCATCTCGTAGTCGTCGGAGTTGACGGGGATGTTGGTGTGCACATTGCCGTCACCGGCGTGCATGTGCAGTGCCACCCAGACACGGCCCTTGAGGACCTGCTGGTGGATCTTGACGGTCTCCGCCAGGATGGGCTTGAAGGCCTCGCCATGGAAGATCTGCGCCAGGGGCGCCTTGATCTGCGTCTTCCAGCTGGCGCGCAGGCTGTGGTCCTGCAGTTGCGGAAACAGGGTGGCCACGTCGGCCAGCCAGCCCGCCCACAGGGCACGCACGTCCTGCACCAGTGCGATGGCCTGTTGCACCCGGTCTTCCAGCAGTTCGGCCGAGGGAATTTCACCCGCATCGTCCTGCTTGCCCAACGGCAGATTGCCCTTTTCAAAGAAGGCCAGCAAGGCATCGCAGAACTTGAGCTTGTTGCGCAGGCTCAGCTCGATGTTGATGCGCTCGATGCCGTCCGTGTACTCCGCCATGCGGGGCAGCGGGATCACCACGTCCTCGTTGATCTTGAAGGCGTTGGTGTGGCGGCTGATGGCGGCCGTGCGCTTGCGGTCCAGCCAGAATTTTTTGCGCGCCTCGGCGCTGATGGCCACGAAGCCTTCGCCGTTGCGCGAATTGGCGATGCGCACCACTTCCGAGGTCACGCGCGCCACTTCGTCGGCGTCGTCACCGACGATGTCGCCTATCAGCACCATCTTGGGCAGGCCGCCGTTGCCCTTCTTGGACTTGGTGGCATAGCCCACGGCCTTCAGGTAGCGGTCGTCCAGGTGCTCCAGGCCGGCCAGCAACACACCCGAGCGTTTTTGCTCCTCAAACATGTAGTCCTTGATCTCGACGATCGAGGGCACGGCATCCTTGGCGTTGCCAAAGAACTCCATGCACACGGTGCGGGTGTGCTCGGGCATGCGGTGCACGATCCAGCGCGCGCTGGTGATCAGGCCGTCCGTGCCTTCCTTCTGCACCCCGGGCAGGCCGGAGAGGAACTTGTCCGTGACGTCCTTGCCCAGGCCTTCCTTGCGGAACTTCTGACCGGGAATGTCCAGGCGCTCGGTGCGCAGCGGCGTCTTGCCGTCGGCCGCGAAGTAGCGTAGCTCGAAGCTGGCCATCTCGGCATCGTGGATCTTGCCCAGGTTGTGGCCAATGCGCACCACCTCCAGCCATTCGGCATCGGGGGTGACCATGCGCCAGGAGGCCAGGTTGTCCAGTGCCGTGCCCCACAGCACGGCCTTCTTGCCACCGGCGTTCATGGCGATGTTGCCGCCGATGCAGGACGCCTCGATCGAGGTCGGGTCCACCGCGAACACAAAGCCCGCGCGCTCGGCCGCATCGGCCACGCGCTGGGTCACCACGCCGGCTTCCGTCCACACCGTGGGCACGGGGTGGTCCACGCCAGGCAGTGCCACCGACTCCACCTCGGTGATGGCCTGCAGCTTTTCGGTGTTGATGACCACCGAGCGCCAGGTCAGCGGAATCGCGCCGCCGGTGTAGCCGGTACCGCCCCCCCGCGGAATGATGGTCAGACCCAGCTCGATACAGCCCTTGACGAGGCCGGCCATCTCGACTTCCGTGTCCGGGGTCAGCACCACGAAGGGGTATTCGACACGCCAGTCGGTGGCGTCGGTCACATGGCTGACGCGCGACAGGCCGTCAAACTTGATGTTGTCCTTGTGCGTCAGCTTGCCCAGGGTCTTGCGCACGCGGTGGCGCAGCTCGGCCGCCTCGACGAACATGCGGTCAAACTCAACCACGGCGCGGTTGGCGGACTCAATCAGCTCGCCCACCAGGTGATCGCGTTGCGGGTCATCCTGTGGCATGCGGCGTTTGTGAACTTCCGCCATGCGGTGTTGCAAGGCATCGACCAAGAGCTTGCGGCGCCCGGGATTGTCCAGCAAGTCGTCCTGCAGGTAGGGGTTGCGCTGCACCACCCACATATCGCCCAGCACCTCGTACAGCATGCGGGCAGAGCGGCCGGTCTGGCGCTCTTCACGCAACTGGTTGAGCACACTCCAGGCCGAAGTGCCCAACAAGCGGATCACAATTTCCTTGTCGGAGAACGAGGTGTAGTTGTAGGGAATCTCTCGGAGACGGGCGGGTTCGGCAACCTTGGTTTCCAGCATTGCCTGCGCAATCGGTGCATTCATGGACGTGGACCGGATCGGACGCTCAAGCGGCGCCCCTGAGTCATGGGGGGCCCAATTTTATGCCACCCCCAGGCGCCACCCCCGAGGCTGTGTCAGAGACCTCTCGGCGCGCTGACCCAGCCGCCACCGCCGCGGCACGTCAGATTTGAACCACTACGCAAATCCCACAATTGCGAAAATAAATAATCAAAAAAGAAAAGAATTCGCGCATACCCGCATTCACCAGCGCAGGCCCGGCTTCTAGAATGCGGGCACAGCCACGGGCCACCCACCGGCGTTTGCCACGCAAGTGGAGTACAAAGGACCGTGCGGCTGTCATTTGGCCCTACACCGGCCGGATGACTGTCATAAAAGTGCCATCTTCATTCTTAGGATGGGCAGCACACATTTCTACACGTTGAGGAGTTTTCCATGCAATACAAGCGTTTCGCCCTGACCGCCGTCGTCGCGGCCACCGCCATGGGCGCAGCCAATGCAGCCACTGAAATCCAGTGGTGGCACTCGATGACCGCCGTGAACAACGAGTGGGTCAACGATCTAGCCAAGCAGTTCAACGAAAGCCAGAGCGAATACAAGGTGGTCCCCACGTTCAAGGGCGTGTATGACGAATCCATGACCGCCGCCATCGCGGCCTTCCGTTCCGGCAATGCGCCCCACATCCTGCAAGTGTTTGAAGTGGGCACCGCCACCATGATGGCCTCCAAGGGCGCCACCGTGCCGGTGGGCAAGGTCATGGCCGATGCCGGCGCCAAGTTCGACCCCTCGGCCTACATCCCCGCCGTGGCCGGTTACTACACCGCCCCCAACGGCCAGATGCTGAGCTTCCCGTTCAACAGCTCGACCACCATCTTCTATTACAACAAGGACGCCTTCAAGAAGGCCGGTCTGAACGCCGACGTGGCCCCCAAGACCTGGCCCGAAGTCTTTGCCGCAGCCAAGAAGCTGAAGGAATCCGGCCACAGCTGCCCCATGACCCTGGCCTGGCAAGGCTGGACCCAGCTGGAGTCCTTCTCCACCTGGCACAACGTGGAGTTCGCCACCCACCAGAACGGCCTGGGCAAGGAAGGCTACAAGGCCCGCCTGAAGATCAATTCGCCCCTGCACGTCAAGCACATCGAGAACCTGGGTGAAGCCGCCAAGAATGGCGAGTTCGTCTACAAGGGGCGTGCTTCCACCGCCCAGGCTTCGTTCACGGCTGGCGAGTGCGCCATGATCCAGACTTCGTCCGGCTTCTACGGCGACGTGTCCAAGAACGCCAAGTTCGCCTACGGCCTGGCCCCTCTGCCCTACTACCCCGATGTGAAGGGCGCGCCCCAGAACACCGTGATCGGTGGCGCCTCCCTGTGGGTGATGGCCGGCAAGAAGGCCCCCGAGTACAAGGGCGTGGCCAAGTTCTTCGAATTCCTGTCCAAACCTGAAATCCAGGCCGCTTCGCACCAGCGCACCGGCTACCTGCCTGTGACCATGGAGTCCTTCAAGATGACCGAAGCTTCGGGCTTCTACCAGAAGAACCCAGGTACCGACGTGGCCGTGAACCAGATGATCCGCAAAGTGACTGACAACTCGCGCGGTATCCGTCTGGGCAACTACGTGCAGATCCGCACCATCGAGGACGAAGAACTCGAACAAGTGTGGTCCGGCAAGCAATCCGGCAAGCAAGCGCTGGACAACATCGTCAAGCGTGGTGACGAACTGCTGGCCCGCTTCGAGCGCGCCAACGGCGGCAAGTAACCCGCGCCCATAGAAGGGCTAATACCCTTCTGACTTCAACGGAACAGCCGCTGCGTCTCTGGCGCAGCGGCTGACAGCTAGGCACAATACGCGCACATTCGATACACATAGTGTTTCGCCTTGGTTCGTTTTGACGCGATTCCAACGCGACACGCCTCGATGACCCTCACTCTCCTCCGCGGCTGATGCAGCTCCGGTGGTTTTTTATTTTGTGATCCATCATGGAAAAACGCGTACTTTTCCGCTCCCGATGGCTGCCCTGGGCGCTGATCATGCCCCAGCTGCTCATCATCGGCATCTTCTTCTTCTGGCCAGCCGGCCAAGCCGTGCTCCAGTCTTTCCAGATGGAAGATGCGTTCGGCATGTCGACCGAATGGGTCGGATTGGACAACTTCCGCAACCTGCTGGATGACCCCACCTACCTGAACTCCTTCCAGCGCACCGCCGTGTTCTCGGTGCTGGTAGCAGGCGTCGGGATCGCCGTGTCACTGGGTCTGGCGATCTTTGCCGACCGCATCATCCGCTTCGCCATGGTCTACAAGACCCTGCTGATCGTGCCCTACGCCGTGGCGCCCGTGATCGCCGGCGTGCTGTGGGTCTTCATGTTCTCGCCCTCCATCGGCGTGATCACCCACTACCTGGGCAAACTCGGCTACGAGTGGAACCACCTGATGAACGAGAACCAGGCCATGGCCCTGATCGTCATCACGTCGGTGTGGAAGCAGATCTCGTACAACTTCCTGTTCTTCCTGGCCGGCCTGCAGTCGATCCCCAAGGCGCTGATCGAGGCTGCCTCGATTGACGGTGCCGGCCCCTGGCGCCGTTTCTGGAACATCCAGCTGCCCCTGCTGTCGCCCACCACCTTCTTCCTGCTGGTGATCAACATCGTGTACGCGTTCTTCGACACCTTCGGCATCATCGACGCGGCCACGCAAGGCGGTCCCGGCCAGTCGACCTCGATCCTGGTCTACAAGGTGTACCAAGATGGCTTCAAGGCCCTGGACCTCGGCGGCTCGGCTGCCCAGTCCGTGATCCTGATGCTGATCGTTGTCGTGCTGACCGTGATCCAGTTCCGCTATGTTGAAAAGAAAGTGCAGTACTGATCATGGTTGATCGCAATCCCTGGCTCACCCTCATCTCGCACGCCGTCCTGATCCTCGGCGTGGCGATCGTCGCCTTTCCGCTGTACCTGGCGCTGATCGCCTCGACCCACACGGCCGATGCCATCGTGCAGTCGCCCATGCCGCTGCTGCCCGGCGCCCACATGTGGGACAACTACAAGGAAGCACTGCTGGGCTCCGGCAAGCTGGGCTCCAACACCAACGTCGTGCACATGATGTGGGTGAGCTTCGTGGTGGCCATGGTCATCACCCTCGGCAAGATCGCCATCTCGCTGCTGTCGGCCTTCGCCATCGTCTACTTCCGCTTCCCCTTCAAGATGCTGTGCTTCTGGGCCATCTTCCTGACGCTGATGCTGCCCGTGGAAGTGCGGATTCTGCCCACCTACAAGGTCGTGGCCGACCTGGGCCTGCTCAACAGCTACGCAGGCCTGACCCTGCCCCTGATCGCCTCGGCGACCGCCACCTTCCTGTTCCGCCAGTTCTTCCTGACCGTGCCGGACGAGCTGGTGGAGGCCGCCCGCATCGACGGCGCCGGCGCCATGCGCTTTTTCAAGGACATCCTGGTGCCCTTGTCCAAGACCTCGATCGCTGCGCTGTTCGTGATCCAGTTCATCTACGGCTGGAACCAGTACCTGTGGCCGCTGCTGATGACCACCTCGGAAGACATGTACCCCGTGGTGATCGGCATCAAGCGCATGCTGGCCGGCGGTGAAGCCGCCGTGGACTGGAACATCGTGATGGCCACTGCCATCCTGGCCATGCTGCCCCCGACCTTGGTCGTGATCCTGATGCAAAAGTGGTTTGTCAAAGGCCTGGTGGATACCGAAAAGTAATCCGCTGCCGCATCCACCCTCTTTTGATCGATTCAACGAAATACTGTTATGGCATCCATCTCTCTCAAGAACATCGTCAAGCGCTACGGCACCGGCAAGACGGCCGTGCCTGTGATCCATGGCGTGAACGTCGACATCAAGGACGGCGAATTCATCGTGCTGGTCGGCCCCTCGGGCTGCGGCAAGTCCACCCTGCTGCGCATGATTGCCGGCCTGGAAGAAATCACCAGTGGTGACCTGATCATCGGCGACAAGAAGGTCAACGACCTGGAACCTGCCAAGCGCAACATCGCCATGGTGTTCCAGAACTACGCGCTCTACCCCCACATGAGCAACTACGAGAACATGGCCTACGGCCTGAAGCTCGCCAAGGTGCCCGAGGACGAGATCAAGCGCCGCGTGGACAAGGCCGCCAAGATCCTGGAGCTGTCCCACCTGCTGGACCGCAAGCCACGCCAGCTGTCCGGCGGCCAGCGCCAGCGCGTGGCCATGGGCCGCGCCATCGTGCGCCAGCCCCAGGTGTTCCTGTTCGACGAACCCCTGTCCAACCTGGACGCCAAGCTGCGCGGCCAGACCCGCATCGAGATCCAGAAGCTGCACGCCGAACTGGGCATCACCAGCCTGTTCGTGACCCACGACCAGGTCGAGGCCATGACCCTGGCCCAGCGCATGGTGGTGATGAACGGCGGCAACGTGGAACAGTTCGGCACGCCCGAAGAGGTCTACCACACCCCTGCTTCGACCTTCGTGGCCGGCTTCATCGGCTCGCCCCCGATGAACCTGCTCAAGCACTCGCCCAACGGCAAGCCCGGCCTGATCCTGGGCATCCGCCCCGAGCACATCGACCTGGTGGAAACCGGCGGCGTGGAATTCCGCGTGGAAACCGTGGAACTGCTGGGTGCCGAGCGCCTGCTGTACGGCAAAGTGGGTGACGAGGACGTCACCGTGCGCGTGGAAGAAGGCAAGCCCTTCCCCAAGCCCGGCGAGACCGCCCGTATCTCGGCCCGCCAGGACCGTCTGCACTGGTTCGACGCCGAAACCGGCAAGCGCGCCTGAGCGTTCAGGCGCGTGGCCGCGCCGAATGCACGTGTGCATGCCTGCGGAATGACTTCTGCACTAAGCTTTCACAAGCGCCCCAGCCCACGCTGACGGCGCTTTTTTCACGTCTCTAGGGGCGCAAATCCACGATGACTACTGCATTGAAACCCTGGCCCTACCCCCGTTGGGTGGCCCACCGCGGTGCCGGCAAGCTGGCACCGGAAAACACCTTGAGCGCCTTCCGCCTGGGCGCGCAGCACGGCTACCGCTTTTTTGAGTGCGACGCCAAGCTCAGCAGCGATGGCGTGCTGTTCCTGATGCACGACGCCACGCTGGAGCGCACCACCAACGGCCACGGCGTCGGCGGCGCATTGACCATGGGTCAGATCGCCCAGCTCGATGCCGGCAGCTGGCACTCGCGCGCCTACGCGGGCGAGGCCCTGCCCACGCTGGAAGCCCTGGCGCGCTGGTGCCTGGCCAACCACCTGCACCTGAATGTGGAGATCAAGCCCACACCCGGCCAGGAGCTGGAAACCGGTCGCGCCTGCGGCACGCTGATGCAGCGCATCTGGCCGCACAGCGAAGTGCCGCCGCTATTCACCTCGTTCAAACCCGAGGCCCTGCAGGGCGCGCGCGAAACCGCGCCCCACATCCCGCGCGGCCTGCTGGTGGACAAGCTGGCCGATGGCAACGGTGACGCCGATCTGCAAGTGGCCTTGGACCTGGACTGCCACGCCATGGTGCTCAACCATGCGCTGTGGACCCCCGAACTGGTGGCCAAGGTGCATGGCGCCGGCCTGCGCTGCAGCAGCTACACCGTGAACGACGAATGGGCCGCCCAGCGTCTGATCGACCTAGGCACGGACGGCATCATCACCGACCGCGTGGACCTGTTCAGCCCGGCCCAGACCAGCTTAACGCTCTAAAAAAGAGAGCTGCTTGCGCTCTATGACAGGGTATTTCAGAGACAAAACACACTTAAATACCCGTACAGCGTGCGCTGTGCGCTATCGAATTCGCCAGCACGACATCCAAAAAGACCTTCCCGCAGGGGAAGGCCTTGCTGTTGGTGCTGCCCGTCACGCGGGCAGCACGCTCAGTCCATCTTCGTGCCCGAGGCCTTGACCGCATCGGCCCAGCGGGGCATTTCTGCGGCGAGGAACTTGGCAAAGGTCTCGGCCCCCATGAAGTCGGGGTTGGCGCCCTGGCTGACCATGCGCTCGCGCAGCTCGGGGTTCTCCATCACCTTCTGGAAGGCCTGGCTCAGGCGGTCAACCACAGGCTTGGGTGTGCCGGCCGGGGCCAGGAAGCCGTAGAAGCCGACCACTTCGAAGCCCTTGAGGCCGCTTTCGATGGCGGTCGGGATCTCGGGCAGCGCCGGGTTGCGCTCCCGGCTGGTCACAGCCAGCGCGCGCACCTTGCCCTGCTTGTGGTAGGCCGCGGCCTGCGGAATGCTCTCGGCCATGAACTGCACCTGCCCGCCCATCAGGTCGGTGAAGGCCGGGGCACTGCCCTTGTAGGGGATGTGCACCATCTGGATGCCCGTGGCAGTCTTGAACATCTCGGGCACCAGGTGGCTGATGCCGCCGTTGCCGGCCGAGCCGAAGTTGACCTTGCCCGGATGGGCCTTGGCATAGCTGATGAACTCCGGCAGCGTCTTGACCGGGGTGTTGTTGCTGACCAGCAGCGCCAGCGGCTGCATGGCGGTGCGTGCAATCGGCGTGAAGTCCCGCAGCGTCTGGTAGGGCAGCTTGGGGTAGAGCGCGGGGTTGATCACCATCACCCCGGTGTTGGCGATCATCAGCGTGTGCCCGTCGGGCGCGGACTTCATGACCTCCTGCGCCCCCAGCGTGCCGCCGGCACCGGGCTTGTAGTCCATGACGATGGGCTGACCCAGCTCGGCCTGCAGCTTGTCGGACAGCAGGCGGGCGTGCTGGTCCAGCGGGCCGCCGGCCGGGAACCCCATCACGATGCGGATCGGCTTGCTGGGAAAGTCCTGCGCCTGCGCCACCATCGCAGCCACCAGGCACGCGGCTGCAGCCAGGCATGTACGCCATGTTGTGTTCATTCAATGCTCCTTGTTGTGGAATGGCCCGCCCGCCGTTTGGCGACAGGCATGGCGGGCGGATTCTAGGGAGCAAGCCCGGGGCCGCGGGGCTGGAATGTGACAAATTCATGTCAAATCCGTGAAAACCCCGGGGCGTTCGTGCGCCCTCACCCCGCGGGCTGTCAGGGCCGCCATTCCGGGCCGCGATGCCGCCGCCGACAAGCCCGCAGGCTCAGGCGCGCGGCAGCTGGCGCATGCGCTGGCGCACGTGCTCGGCCACCACCGGCATCAACTGCTGCAGGTGCTGCTGCACCTGGGCAAAACCGGCGCTGGGCAGGCGTGTGTCCTCGTCCAGATAGATGCGGCGGTTGATCTCGATTTGCAGGCTGTGGCGGTGCAGATGCGGCTGGCCAATGCGGCCGATCAGGGCCACGCCCTTGTACGGCTCGTTGTAGGCCACGCTGTAGCCCTGGGCCTGCAAGGTCTCGCCAATCAGGCGGATGAAGTCCGGATCGCAGGTCGTGCCATCCCGGTCGCCCAGGACAAAGTCGGCCAGGGTCTTCTCGGGCGTGCCCAGGCGCTGGTAGACATCGCTGGGCATGGAGTGCAGGTTGATGTGCCAGACCCCGCCGAAACGCCCCACACACCAGCGGATGGCCTGCGCCAGCGCGGCGTGGTAGGGGCGCCAGTAGCGCTCGATGCGCTGCTGCACCTCGGCCACGCTGAGTGCGCGGTCGTACACCGGGGTGGACCGACCGGCCTGGCTGAGCTTCTCCCACACCAGACCCAGGCCTTGCAGGGTCTTGGGGCTCGGGTGCAGCGGCGTGGGCCAGGGGCCGTCCAGCATCGCGGGGTTGATGTCGTCTTCCTCGCGGTTGGGATCGATGTAGGTGCGCGGAAACGTGGCCTCGACCAGGGTCGCACCATGCTCGGGCCAGGCCTGCCACAGGCGGTCCACCAGCGAGTCCTCGCCGCGGCGCAGCTGCGCCAGGGGCAGCGCGAACCCGAAATCCGCCGGATAGGCCGTGCCGCTGTGCGGGGAATCGCACACCAGCGGTAAGACCTCGGCCTGCGGCGGGTGCACCCACACCGGGGCCTCCGGGCGGGGCTGCAGAAAATCAGGCAAACCGGGCATCAGTTGATCTTGATGTTGGCGCGCTGGGCCACGGCGGTGTAGCGGGCGATGGCGGCATCGATCTGCTTGGCAAACTGCTCGGGCGTGTTGGCCATGCCTTCGCCAGCGATGTCCTTTTGCTTGGCCAGGTAGCTGGGGTCCTGCATGGCCTTGTGGGCGGCCGCGTTCAGCTGGTCGATGATGGCCTTGGGCGTGCCGGCGGGGGCCACCAGGCCGAACCAACCGCCATCACCCATCTGGGGGTAGCCCAGCTCGGCATAGGTGGGCACGTCCGGCAGCACCTCGGTGCGCTTGAGCGCCAGCACCGCCAGCGGACGCAGCTTGCCAGCCTTGATATTGGTCAGCGACGAGGACAGGTTGTCCGTCATTGCGTGCACCTGCCCCCCCAGTGCGTCATTCAGCGCCTGGCCCGCGCCCTTGTAAGGGATGTGCAGCAGGTCGATGCCCGCCAGGTTCATGAAGTTTTCGATGTTGGCATGGCCCAGCGAGCCGGTGCCGGGCGAGGCGAAGCTGTACTTGCCGGGTTCCTTCTTGGCCAGGGCGATGAACTCCTTCATCGTCTTGGCAGGCACGCTGGGGTGCACCACAAACACGCTGGGCACGGCCATCACGTTGGTGATGGGGGCGAAGTCCTTCTTGGCGTCATAGGGCAGCTTGGCCATGATCGCGGGGTTGGCACCGTGCGTAGACACGGTGGCCATGCCGATGGTGTAGCCATCGGGGGGGCCTTGGCAATTTCGGCCGCACCGATCGAACCACCGGCGCCACCCTTGTTCTCGATCACGATGGGCTGGCCCAGGATGGGGCCCATCTTGTCGGCCAGCAGGCGCGCCACGATGTCGGTCGACCCCCCGGCGCCAAACGGCACCACCAGCTTGATCGGGCGGCTGGGGTAGTTGTCTGCGGCCAGGGCGGCGGGGGCCAGGGCGGTCAGGGCCGCAGCAGCGGCGACGGAAGACAACAGGGTGCGGCGCAACATCATGGGGTTTTCTCCAGGGTTCGGATGATTTATGAGAAGTACGCACAGATTCTTGGCCACTGGGGCGCAGGAAAAAAGGGACAAAAAAGCAAGCAAGCATTACTAAAAGTCATAATTCAGTCATGCGCCTTCAGTCCCCGTCCATTTCGGAGCTCCATGCCTTTGCCCAGGCCGCGCGGCTGGGCAGCTACACCCAGGCGGCCGATGCCCTACAGGTCACCCAAGGTGCCATCAGCCGCGCGATTGCCCGCCTGGAAGAGCACCTGGGCTTTGCCGTCTTCGAGCGCCAGGGCCGGCGCAGCGTGCTGACCACGGCCGGGCGCCAGTACCTGGACGCCGTGGGGCCGGCCATCTTTACCATCGAATCGGCCACCCAAGCCATGCGCCGCAAGCGCGAAGGCCGGCACGTACGCCTGTCCATGCCGCCCACGCTGTTCAGCCACTGGCTGATTCCGCGCCTGCCGGATTTCAGCGCCCGCCACCCGGGGACCGTGCTGTCGTTCGCCCCGTATCGGCGCGACGATCCCATCACTTCGCCCGACATCGATGCCTGGGTCCGCATCGGCAGCATGCCGTTTCCAGAGACCGTGCAGGCCGACTACCTGGTGGGCCGCGATCTGGTGCCCATCTGCCGGCCGCAGGATGCGCTGAGCATCTGCCGCCCGCAGGACCTGCTGCGCCGCCCGCTGCTGGCCCACACCAACTACCCGGACAACTGGGCGCGCTGGTTCGAGAAAATGGGCTGCGACGGCCCCTACCCGGCACCGGCAGCCGACTTCGAACTGGTGGGCATGCTGGTACAGGCCGTGGTCGCCGGCATGGGCGTGGCCGTGGTACAGCGCTGCCTGATTGAGGACGATCTGGCCGCCGGGCGTGTGGCCATCCCCGTGCACCGGCCCTTCCAGATCGAGCGCGGCTATTTCCTGTGCCAGCCCGCCTCGCGCCCGGCCTCGCATGCGCTGCAGGATTTCCGTGACTGGGTGCTGGCGCAAGCCCGGGCCGACCAGGCCCAGTACGCGCAGGCCTAGGTGCCAACGCCGCGCCACTTCCGCTGCCGCAGACCGGTCCGGAGCGGCGCCGGCGTCCTGCGGCTCAGCCGCGCCAGCCCTGGGACATCAGCCACTGGCAGCTGCCCATAGCCAGCACCAGGACGGCATAAGTACCCATGCGGCCGTCGTGGCCGGTCAGCACCACGCCCAGGGCCAGCACCAGCACGCCCAGCAGCAGGTTGACGGCGGCCATCAGGTACCAGGGCAGCAGGTGCGCCCGTTTGCGCCACAGCACGCACGCGCCCAGCGCCAGCACCAGGGCCAGAAAAACAGCCGGTGCCACGAAGTTGAGCAGGTGGTTGAGGAAGTCCAGGACGGGCATAAAAATGACACAGATCAAGACTTTGGACTGTAGGACAGCGCAAAGCGACAGCAAATTTTATAATCTCGACTTATGGCAGTCTGGGCACTCGGCATCAACCACAACACGGCACCGTTGGATTTACGGGGCCGTTTTGCGTTCGCCATCGACCAGATCGCCCCCACCCTGCACGGATTGCGCCAGGCGCTGACCAGCGCCACGCGCCACCCCGAGGTGGAAACAGCCATTCTCTCGACCTGCAACCGCACCGAGATTTACTGCGCCGCCGACGCCCCCGCCCTGGACCACACCCTGGGCTGGCTGGCCCATGCCGGCGGCGTGAGTGCGGACATGCTGCGCTCGCACTCCTACCTGCTGGAAGACGGCTCCGCCGCGCGCCACGCCTTCCGCGTGGCCTCAGGCCTGGACTCCATGGTGCTGGGCGAAACCCAGATCCTGGGCCAGATGAAGAACGCCGTGCGCGCCGCCGAGGAAGCCGGCGCCCTTGGCAGCACGCTGAACCAGCTGTTCCAGCGCAGCTTTGCCGTGGCCAAGGAAGTGCGCAGCTCCACCGAGATCGGCGAGCACTCGATTTCCATGGCCGCCGCCGCCGTGCGCCTGGCCGGCCAGCTGTTCGAAGACCTCACAAAGATCCGCATCCTGTTCGTGGGCGCCGGCGAGATGATCGAGCTGGCCACCACCCACTTTGCCGCCAAGAACCCCGCCCACATCACCATCGCCAACCGCACCATGGAGCGCGGGGAAAAGCTGGCCAGCCGCTTTGGCGCCGAGGTGATGCCGCTGGCAGAGATTCCCGAGCACCTGCACGAGTACGACGCCATCATCAGCTGCACGGCCTCGACCCTGCCCATCATCGGCCTGGGAGCGATCGAGCGCGCGCTCAAAAAACGCAAGCACCGCCCCATGTTCATGGTCGACCTGGCCGTGCCCCGCGACATCGAGCCCGAGGTCAAGGACCTGCGTGACGTCTACCTGTACACCGTGGACGATCTGGCCAGCGTGGTGCGCACCGCCCAGGCCCAGCGCCAGGCCACCGTGGCCGAGGCCGAGGTCATCATCGACGCCGGCGTGCTGAACTTCATGCAGTGGATGCACCAACGCGCCCAGGGCGGCGTGGTGCCGCTGATCCAGCAGCTCAACGCCCAGACCGATGCCTGGCGCGCCGCCGAAATCGCCCGCGCCAAGAAGCTGCTGGCCAAGGGCGAGGATGTGGATGCCGTGCTCGACGCCCTGTCGCGCGGCCTGACCCAGAAGATGATGCACGGCACCCTGGCGGCCCTGCACAAGGGCAGCGCCGAAGAGCGCGCCCAGACGGTGGACACCGTCTCCCGACTCTTCCTGCGCACCGGCAAGCCCGGCCAGCGTTAGCGCCGCTGCGCGCTGCGGCTTTTGAGCCAAAACACCCTCCAGCGCTGATCTGACCAGCGCTTGCCGCTACGTTTCGCGTAGCACCCCATTTCCTCGAATCGACCATGCAACCATTCCTGCGCACCCAGCTGGAGCGCTATGCCCAGCGCCTTGAAGAACTGGATTTTCTGCTCTCGCGCGAAGACATCATGGGCGACATGCAGCAGTACCGCCGCATCTCGCGCGAGCATGCCGACGTGACCGCCGTGGCCGGCCGCTACCAACGCTACCTGCAGACCGAAACCGACATCGCCACCGCGCGCGAGATGCTGGACGACCCGGACATGGCCGAGATGGCACAGGAAGAGATCCAGGCCGGCGAGGCCGAGCTGCTCAAGCTCGAGGACGAACTGCAGCGCCTGCTGCTGCCCAAGGACCCGGACGACGAGCGCCCGGCCTTCGTGGAAATCCGCGCCGGCACGGGCGGTGACGAATCAGCCCTGTTCGCCGGTGACCTAGCGCGCATGTACACCCGCTACGCCGCCAACGTGGGCTGGAAGGTGGAGGTGATGAGCGCCAACGACAGCGAACTGGGCGGCTACAAGGAAGTGGTGCTGCGCATCGAGGGCGAACGCGTGTACGGCGCACTGCGCTTTGAATCCGGCGGCCATCGCGTGCAGCGCGTGCCCGCCACCGAGACCCAGGGCCGCATCCACACCAGCGCCTGCACCGTGGCGGTGATGCCCGAGCCCGACGAGCAGCAGGCCATCACCCTGAACCCGGCCGACCTGCGCATCGACACTTTCCGCGCCAGCGGCGCCGGCGGCCAGCACATCAACAAGACCGACTCGGCCGTGCGCGTGGTCCACCTGCCCACGGGCATCGTCGCCGAATGCCAGGACGGCCGCAGCCAGCACAGCAACAAGGCCAAGGCCCTGCAGGTGCTGCAGGCGCGCATTCAGGAAAAGGAACGCAAGGAGCGCGAGGCCAAGGAAGCCGCGCTGCGCAAGGGCCTGATTGGTTCGGGCGACCGCAGCGACCGCATTCGCACCTACAACTTCCCGCAAGGGCGCCTGACGGACCACCGCATCAACTTGACGCTGTACAAGCTGCTGAACATCATGGAAGGGGACCTGGGCGATGTCATCCAGGCGCTGCAGCAGGCCCGCGAGGCCGAACTGCTGGCCGAGCTGGAAGTGAATACTTAGTGAGATCGCCAAACACCACTCCGCACACCGAAGATGGACGATGGCAAAGCGTGAAACTGCGTGCCGTACTGGCGTGCGACAAGGCACACAACGTATCCAGCGTGGTGTCAGCGAGTCTTTCAATCTTTTCAAGCCCAATTAACCTCTAACGCTCATACCGTCTGCTCCAGCAGCTATACAAAGTGAACTCACCTTTGACTTTGCAGCATGCCCTGCGCCAGGCCCACCAGCAGGGCCTGGCGCGCATTGACGCGCAAATGCTGCTGCTGCACGTGCTGGGCCAGCCCGGTGCCAGCCGCGCCTGGCTGCTGACGCACGACCAGGACCCGCTGAGCCACGACCAGCAGGCGCAGTTTGCGCAGCTGTGCGCCCAGCGCCTGGATGGCGTGCCCGTGGCCTATCTGACGGGCTGCAAAGAATTTTTCGGCCTGCCGCTGCAGGTGGATGCCCGCGTGCTGGACCCGCGCCCCGACACGGAGACCTTGGTGGAGTGGGTGCTCGACGTGGTGGAAAAAATCGTTTCACCCCGCGTGGCGGACCTGGGCACCGGCAGCGGTGCCATCGCCCTGGCCGTGCAAAGCCAGCGCCCGGACGCCGCCGTGACCGCCGTCGACTTCAGCCCGCAGGCGCTGGACGTGGCGCGCGCCAACGCGCAGCGCCTGCAGTTGCCGGTGCAGTTCGTGGCCTCGTCGTGGCTGGAGCAGGTGGAGGGGGTGTTTGACGTCATCGCCAGCAACCCGCCCTACATCCGCGAGGACGATCCCCACATGCCCGCGCTGCGCCACGAGCCGCGCCACGCCCTGACCAGCGGCGCCGACGGCCTGCAAGACCTGCGCGCCATCGTCGCCCAGGCACCGGCGCACCTGCCGCCCGGCGGCTGGCTGCTGCTGGAGCACGGCTGGGACCAGGCCGCAGACGTGCAGGCCCTCCTGCGCAGCGCCGGTTTTGTGCAGGTGCACAGCCGCCAGGACCTGGCCGGCGTGGACCGCTGCACGGGCGGGCAAATCCCGGACGGCCCCAACGTTGGCGAGACAGTGAAATAATCACAGGCATTGCCGGGCGGACCATGCCCAGGCTCCCCTGCAAGGAGAACCCATGAGCGACGTACAACAACGCATCGACCAATTGGTCAAGAACAACGACATCCTGCTGTTCATGAAGGGCAGCGCCAGCTTCCCCATGTGCGGCTTCTCGGGCCGCGCCATCCAGATCCTGAAGGCCTGCGGCGTGGAGCCCAAGGCGATCGCCACCGTGAACGTGCTGGAAGACCAGGAAATCCGCCAGGGCATCAAGGACTACAGCAACTGGCCCACCATCCCCCAGCTGTACATCCGCGGCGAATTCATCGGCGGCTCGGACATCATGATGGAGATGTACGAGTCCGGCGAGTTGCAGCAAGTGATCAACGGCGAAGCCTGATCGCATGCAGCTGCTGGGACCGATGCCAACCCCAATGACCAGTACGGCTGGCATGGCCCCTGCTTTATCCAAAACCGCCCCTGTGGGCGGTTTTTTCGTTCTCGGCCGCAGGGCAGCGGCACAGAGTGATCGGTATGCCGGCATGCGAAGGAGGCATGCACAATGGTGACACTCGGCCGTCACCTGCCACCCCACTGACTTATGACGTTGACGCAAAGCCTGTTCATCATCGCGCTGTTGATTGCCGCCAGTGCCTTCTTCGCCGTGGCCGAGATTTCCCTCGCCGCCTCCCGCCGTCTGCGCCTGCGCCAGATGGCCGACGAAGACGACCCCCGTGCAGACAAGGCGCTGAGGATGCAGGAGCAGCCCGGCGACTATTTCACCGTGGTACAGGTGGGCCAGAACGGCATTGCCATCCTGGGCGGTATCGTCGGCGAAGGGGCCCTCAGCGGCACACTGGGCAGCCTGTTGACCCTGTGGCTGCCCGAGAGCACCGCCAGCAGCCTGGGCTTCGTGCTGTCCTTCCTGGTAATCACCTCCCTGTTCATCCTGTTTGCCGACCTGGTGCCGCGCCGCCTGAGCATGGTCGAGCCCGAGCACCTGCTGCTGCGTGTGCTGGGTCCCATGCAGCTGTGCATGACGGTGTTCAAGCCCATCGTCTGGATCTACGCCCGCATCACCGATGCGCTGATCCGCGTGCTGGGCCTGCCCGACCAGCGCGACGAGCGCATCACCTCGGACGACATCCTGGCCATGACCGAGGCCGGCGCGCGTGCCGGCGTGCTGGCGGTGCGCGAGCAACAGGCGATTGCCAACATCTTCGAGCTGGATTCGCGCACCGTGGCCTCGGCCATGACACAGCGCGACCGCATCGCCTACTTCCTGCGCGATGACCCGGACCACGTGATCCGCGCGCGCATCGCCGAGGAGCCCTTCTCCACCTACCCGGTGTGCGATGGTGACATCGACCACATCGTCGGCTACGTGGACGCCAAGGACCTGTTCCAGCGCGTGCTGAACAACCTGCCCATCTCGCTCAAGGACGACAGCCTGATCCGCCGCGTGCTGCTGGTCCCCGACAAGCTGACCCTGGCCGAGGTGCTGGACCAGTTCCAGCAGGTGCACGAAGACTTTGCCGTGATCCTCAACGAGTACAGCCTGGTTGTCGGCGTGGTCACGCTGAACGATGTGATGAGCACGGTCATGGGCGACCTGGTCTCGCCCGACGATGAAGAGCAGATCATCCGCCGTGACGAAAACTCCTGGCTGATCGACGGCATCACGCCCATCGACGATGTGCTGCGCGCCCTGGACCTGGAAGCCCTGCCGAATGAGGACGAGTACGAAACCCTGGCCGGCTTTCTGATGGTCATGCTGCGCCGCGTGCCGCGCCGCACCGATGCGGTGAACTGGGGCGGCTACCGCTTCGAGGTGATGGACGTGGACAGCTACCGCATCGACCAGGTGCTGGTCTCGCGCCTGCATGCAGATGGCAGCGTGATGCCGGTGCCAGACGCGCCGACCTCCACCCTGTCGGCCGTGGCCGCCGTGGCGGCGTCCGGCCCAGCCATGAGCACCCTGCCCGGCGCCGCCTCCAAACCCGAGGCCCAGCACCCCAAGCCCCAGCGCGAGACCCCCAGCGTGCCTTGAGTGTCCTGCGGGCGCTGCGGCTGACTGGCTGCGGCCTGCCGCGACACGGTGAGCGACTGCCGCCATCAGCACAGCTAAGCCCAGGCATCCTGGCGGTGACGGGGCAACACGGGGCCCCAGCCTGCGGCCTGGCGCTGTCGCTGCAGGCGATGGCCGTCAGCGAACAACAGCACATGCTGGAGGACTTGCCCCAGACGCAGCAGTGCGGGGCACACCTCATCTGCCTTTCCCGCCTCTCGCGAGCCACGGCGACCTCCGCGCTGCAACAGGCACATGGTCGCGCTGCGCGCCTTGCCAGATTCACACAAATACATAGCTGCTAGCGCAGACGAAAAAAGGGTTTCAAAGCCCTAAGAACCTGTTCAGGATCTTTAATTGTTCCCTGACAATTGACGGGTGCGAACCAAGAAGTACCCCAGCGACACGAGCCGCGAGCAATTCGAGATCATCAAGCCCTTGCTGGAGGGGGCGCGC
>NZ_JAZHFR010000090.1:0-13723 GCF_036541385.1 Comamonas sp. GCA5
GCCAGCTGGCTGGCCATGCGCCCGGGGTGCAGCCCTTGGGCGCGGCGCTGGCGCGCCTGTGCGGCACTCCAGCCGGCCAGCAGCAGCACGCAGGCGATGGCGTGCTCCAGCGTGGGGGCGGCCAGGGCCTGGTCCAAGCCCTCGGGCTGGACCCACCAGCGATGGGGCGCTGGTGCGCCGTGCTCCGCGGGCAGGCACAGCAGGCGCACATCGGCCGGAACCGTGGTCAGCAGGGTGTGCTGCGGGCCAGCGACGAGCCAGCCGAATTTGGCCGGCAGGCCCTGCAGCACTTCTGCCGGTGCCTGTTGCAGCGCGGATTGCAGGGCCTGGGCGCTGGCCAGGACCCCGTCGCCGGACTGGTGCAGCGGGTCGATCACGATGGCGCGCAGCTGTTCCTGGCGGGCGTCGGCATCCAGCAGCTGCGCCGCGGCCAGGGCCTGCAGCACGGCGCCGTGCTGCTGCGGGTCCACACCGCGCAACTGCACATTCGCACGGTTCGACAGCTCCAGCGTTCCGCTGCCATAGCGGGTGGCCAGGTCCGCCAGCAACACGGCCTGCGCCGCGCTCAATCGGCCTAGCGGGGGGCGCACGCGCACGACCAGCCCATCGCCCGAAGCCATGGGTTGCCAGGCGCCCGGGCACCAGCCCTTGATGCGCGGAGAGGTGGGGGGCATGTGGGGTTCCATATCGAAAATTGTGGCGGGATTGCGCGGGCGGACCCTTGACCCATCTGGACTTATGGCTTGCTTGGGGCGTTGCTTGGCAGCAGTTGGTTGTGCAGGATGCGGCGGATTTCCACGATGGCGCGCGGGTGCTCCTGCACGCTGTGGCTGAAGGGCACGATCAGCTCCGAGGCGGCCCCCTCCAGGTGGGCGCTGCGGTAGGGCACGATGCCATCGCTGCTGTCGGCCAGCGGCAGGTTGGGCGTGTCGTTGCCAATGATGGAGTGGTAGCGCACGCGGGGGCTGATCGGCAGGTTGGCCATCAGGCGCACGTACTCGTCCGCGTCGCTGAGGTTGTCGATGCTGTTGGGAATGCGCAGCAGCGAGTCCTTGCCGATGCGTGGCGACGCATTGGCCAGCTGGCGCCTGAGGTCGGCGAACTGCTCGACCATGGAGAACGGCAGCGTGATCAGGTTGGACACCCAGCGCGCGATGCGGTTGTTGGCAAAGTCCGTGCCGCGGTGCGGGGCCGCGATGAAGATGGCGCTGCTGACCTGGGGCACGGGTTCGAATTCGACAAAGGGCCGCAGCTGTTCGTCCAGCTGGTCCGGGTCCAGGCCGTAGGTGTCGGTGATGGACGCCAGCACCTGGCCCTGGGTGCTGCTGACCATCAGGCGGGCCAGCACCCCGCCCATGCTGTGCCCCACCAGGGTGATGTCCTGCGAGGCACGCGCCGTGCCCTGCGGGTCAAAGTGCTGCAGCGTGCGTTGCAAGGCCTGGCGAATGGCCTGGTTGTTGAGCGCCAGCGGGGCGTTGGTGGGGTAGTAGACCTGCCAGATCTGGTAGTTGCGGCGCAGGTTCTCGTCGCCCAGCACCTCGTTGGCCACGTTGATCCAGGCCTCGGGGCTGCTGGCCAATCCGTGCAGCATGACGATGGTGCGTCGGTTCGGGTCGTAGGGCTGCATCAGGTAGATGCTGGGGCGCACGATGCCGTTGCTCAGCCCCACCAGGGTGCGCAGCGCCTGGGTGGCAAAGCCGGAGCGCGCCAGCCACAGCCCGTAGCCCGAGGAAAAATTGCCCGCCAGCGGCACCTGGGTGCGGGCCAGCTCGACTTGCCGGACACGGTAGGGGTCGAAGGCCTGCAGTTGCACCTCGCGCGTGGACAGGACCTCTTCCAGGCTCTGTCCGGCAAAGTTCAGCACCACGGTGACGGCGGGAAACAGCGACTCCTGGTAGGGCGGGCGTGGCGGGCCTTCCAGCATGCCCTGGGCGGTGCGTGCCAGATCGCGGTCCGCATCACTCTGGAACACGGCCACCAGCTCGGCACCGAAGCCATCGCGGCGGTACTGGTTGCGCAGCCCAGAAAAGCGCAGCGAGGTGGCGGGCACCAGTTCGTTGGGGATGTTCTTGTTGGCGGGCAGCCAGACGCCCGAGAAGTCCGAGGTCAGGTGCCAGCTGCCCAGGGTGATGGGCGCGGACGGGGCGGCCTCGCCGCGCAACGCGAACAGGCCGGTGACCGCCTGTTGCACGGCGTGGTTGTAGTAGTCGCGCACCTGGACCTGGCGGTCTTCGAAGGCCCGGTCGCTGGGTTTGCGTTGGGTGAAGAACAGGTAGGCCCAGGCGTGGCGTGCGGCTTCCAGCCAGGCCTGCACATCCTCGGGGGTGCGCGTGCCGGGCAGTGAGGGCACCTGCTGCGCTTTGCGCGCCTGCAGGATCCACAGCTCGGCCAGCGTCGCCATGCGCTGTTCGTCGTACAGGCCGGTGGCGGTGGCGATCGTGTAGTGGCACCAGGGGACGTCGGCCAGGCAGCGCTTGCTGTCCAGGTCCAGCACCCGCAGCGCCTCCTGCGCCGCGGGGCTGAGTTCGCCCGAGGTCAGCACGTCGCTGCGCCGCTCGGCCAGGTAGGTGGCCGGATCGGTGGTGCGGACGGTGACACCGGCGCACCCCGTCAGCAGGGTGGCCAGAGCAAGCACCAGCCCCAGGTGCCAGCGGGAGGGCGAAAACAGCGTCATAGTGCGCGAGTGTAGGCGTCATGCCGGGCCGGTGGCCGCAGGTGGGGCCGGCGAGCGCATGCCGGCGCGGATGTGGCGCGAAAAGTCGATGCTGGCCTGGGTGTCGTCCAGGCCGGGGGCGGGTTGCCAGCTCTGCGCGCGGGCGTTGATGTGGCCGTTGCTGCGCTGCAGCGGCAGCGGTTGCATGGATTCCAGGCCGTCGGCGTCGCGCAGGTATTCCGGCAGGTAGCCCGAGGCCAGCAGGCGCCAGTCCAGAGGCAGTTCCTGGCCGATGCGCCGTGCCAGCTGCCAGACGATGGTGGTGCAGTTGGCCGTGAGCGTGTGGTAGAAGCGCGGCGCTTGCGCCAGCTGCGAGGCCTGCTGGGCATAGGCCAGGAACAGCTCCTGCATGGCGGCGGGCGACAGCTTCGCGCGGTACAGGTGCACCTCTTCGCCCCGGGCGTTGGTGCGCACGGCCAGGATGTCGCGCTCGTCGGCGGCCACCAGGGCCATTTCGTACTGCTTGAAGAAGCCGGCCAGGGCGTCGAAGTGCTCACCCTGCTCTTTGCGGATTTCCACGGAGAACACGACGTGCTCGCCGTTGTCGAACCCGAACGACACCAGGGTGTGGGCGATGGCCGGTCCCATCCAATACGACACTGCCACGTCCACGCTGCGCAGCCGTGCCAGATCGTAGTTCCGGATTTCCCAGCGCGGGGTGTAGTCGGTCTCGCTGCGCCAGATGAAGTTGCGCACATGGCGCAGCTGGATGTGCTGGGGGGCGTTGTATTCGGGCGCGGCCTCGACCAGGTGCGCGACGTCATCGGCCCAGCGCCGGTCGCTGCGTGGTGCGATGGTGCTCCACCAGGCCAGCAGGGCCAGCATCAGCACCAGCCCGCCGGCCATGACCGGCAGGGTGCGCCGTTGCAGCGCGCCGTAGCCGAGCAGCACCAGCCAGGCGAAGCCCCAGACCAGGGCCAGGGCTGTCGCGATGTTGTGGGTCTGCGGGGCTTCCAGGTATAGGGCGGTGCTGCCCCAGGCGCCGCACAGCATGGCCCCCAGGCACACCAGCAGCCAGGTCAGCGCCCCCAGCCCACGCCGCCAGCGCGGGGTGACAGGCATGAAACGGTGGCTGGCGGGGTAGGGCATGGGGGTTAGGCGAAAATGTAAACAAACCAAGTTTGCCGTGACACATCGGTGAACGCTGTCACGGTATGTATCTGTGGCCCCCGGGGCACAGGCACAAAAAAAGCCGGCTGGGCCGGTGGGGTGCGCACCACAGGGAGGACGTGGGCCTCAATGGCCGGCGAAATCCACCAGGGTGAACAGCGGCAGCTTGCCGGTGGTGCGCAGTAGCTCGGAGCCCCCCAGCTCGGGCAGGTCGACAATCGCGGCACCCTCCATGACGGTGGCGCCCAGTTTTTCGATCAGTTTCTTGCCGGCCATCATGGTGCCGCCGGTGGCAATCAGGTCGTCGATCAGCAGGACCTTGTCCCCGGGCTTGACGGCATCGGTGTGCAGCTCCACGGTGGCGCTGCCGTATTCCAGCTCGTAGGTTTCCTCGACGGTGGTGAAGGGCAGCTTGCCTTTCTTGCGGATCGGCACGAAGCCCACGTTCAGCTCATAGGCAATGACGGCGCCCAGGATGAAACCCCGGGCATCCAGGCCTGCCACCACATCGGGGCGCTTGTCGGCATCCATGTAGCGGTGCACGAAGGCATCGATCAACACGCGGAATACCTTGGGGTCCTGCAGCAATGGGGTGATGTCGCGAAACTGCACGCCGGGCGCAGGCCAGTCGGACACGGTGCGGATGTGCTGGCGAAGGTAGTCGTTGACGCTGGTGGTGTGCATGGCGCGCAGTTTTCAAAGCCGCAAAGGGCTGCTGGGGCAGGGGCTGCATCGGCAGCGCTCCCGCCGGAAACGAAGGGCCTTGCCGGTCGCAAGGCGGTGAATGCAAAAAGTGTAATCAGTGGCGGATTCTGACGCAGTGGCACGCGCGATCAGGTCGGCGTCCGTGGGTGGTTTCTGCGGCGGAGCCGCCACCCTGGCCCTGCTTGCGTTAGGCGTAGGTCCGATGGGGCGGCGGGGTCTCGGCCGCACCGATAAAATCCGTCCATGAACATCCCCATGCCGACCTCGCCCGTACTGGGCGCGTCGCAGGCCCTGGCCACGGCGCGTGAGACTTTGACCATTGAAATCCAATCGCTGCAGGCGCTGGCCCAGCGGCTGGACGATTCCTTTGTGCAGGTGGCGCAGGCCATGTTGGCGACGCCCGGGCGTGTGGTGGTCATGGGCATGGGCAAAAGTGGTCACATCGGGCGCAAGATCGCTGCCACCCTGGCGTCGACCGGCACGCCGGCCTTCTTTGTGCACCCGGCCGAGGCCAGCCATGGCGACCTGGGCATGGTGACCGACAAGGACATGGTGCTGGCGATCTCCAACAGTGGCGAGAGTCAGGAGCTGACATCGCTGCTGCCGGCCCTCAAGCGCCAGGGCGTGCGCATTGCCGGCATGACCGGGGGCCTGACCTCCAGCCTTGCCAAGCATGCGGACTGGGTGCTGGACACCAGCGTGGAGCGGGAAGCCTGCCCCTTGAATCTGGCGCCCACCGCCAGTACCACGGTGCAACTGGCCCTGGGCGATGCCCTGGCGGCCGCCTTGCTGGAGGCGCGCGGCTTCAAGGCCGAAGACTTTGCGCTGTCCCACCCCGGTGGTGCCTTGGGCCGCAAACTGTTGACCCATGTGCGCGACGTCATGCGCAGCGGCTACGACGTGCCGCAGGTGCTGGCGCAGGACGGGTTTGACCGCCTGATGCGCGAGATCAGCGCCAAGAACATGGGGGCCAGTGCGGTGGTGGATGCCGCGGGGCGGGTGCTGGGCATCTTCACGGATGGTGACCTGCGCCGCCGCATCGAAGACGGCACAGATCTGCGTGCGGCCAAGGCCGCAGACCTGATGCACCCCCAACCTCGCACGATCAGTCCCGATGCCCTCGCAGCCGATGCGGCCCAGTTGATGGAGCGCCACGGCATCACGTCGGTGCTGGTCACGGATGCAGCAGGAACCCTGGTGGGCATGGTCCATATCCGGGACCTGATGTTGGCCAAGGTGATCTGATGGACGCAATGCAAATGGACAGGTCGGTGCGTTGCGAGGCCTCGGTGCTTGCCAAGGCCCAGCAGGTGCGGGTGGTGTTCCTGGATGTGGATGGCGTGCTGACCGACGGGGGCCTGCTGTTCAGCGAGCATGGCGAGACCCTCAAGCGCTTCAACACCCTGGATGGGCACGGCATCAAGCTGCTGCAGAAGGCGGGAATCGTGCCTGCGGTGGTCACGGGGCGGGATTCCGCGCCGCTGCGCTTGCGCCTCAAGCAGTTGGGGGTGCAGCATGCGGTCTACGGTACTGAAGACAAGGTGCCGGCTGCGCAGTCCATTCTGGACAGCCTGGGGCTGGATTGGGCCCAAGCCGCCGCCATGGGCGATGACTGGCCGGATCTGCCCGTGATGCAGCGCTGTGCCTTGGCGTGTGCACCGCGCAACGCCCACGCGGAAAACCTGGTCCGTGCCGATTGGGTGAGCGACCTGCCTGGCGGCCAGGGAGCGGTGCGCCAGTTGTGTGATCTGCTGCTGCAGGCCGGTGGGCACTACCACCGCTTGCTGGAGACCTATCTGCGATGAAAAAAACCTTGCAACGTGTCTGGGAGCAACTGTCCGTTTACCTGCCCATCATGCTGATGGCAGTGCTGGCCTTGGGCACCTGGTGGCTGGTGCGCAATGCTCCCAAGCCGTTGGCAGGTCCCGCTGACTCGGTAGCTTCGGCCAATCCGGATTACACGATGCGTGATTTTTCGGTGCACCAGTTCGACGCCAGCGGGCGTTTGCAAAGTGTGATCCAGGGGGATATGGCGCGCCATTTGCCCTTGTCCGACACCTTGGAAGTGGATGCGGTGCGCACGCGCAGCATTGCGCCGGATGGCACGGTCACGACCTCTGCCGCCCAACGCGGTATCAGCAATTCGGACGCCTCTGAGGTGCAGCTGTGGGGGGATGCCAAGGTACGGCGCGTGGTGCCCGGTCAGCCCCAGGCGGCCTTGCAGGTGGAGGGCGAGTTTCTGCACTCCTGGACGAAGGAAGAGCGCGTTCGCTCCCATTTGCCCGTCGTGTTGACACGCGGTGGAAGCCGTTTTGTCGGGGATAGCATGAATTACGACAATCTGTCCCAAGTGATTGAACTCAAGGGGCGGGTGCGGGGTGTGATCGAATCACGCAAGTGATGAATACCGCTGCGTGAGAATATAAGAAATATAAATGTAGGATTATTCTTGCAAAAACAAAAAAGGCCCTCAGGGCCTTTTTTGTTTCAAGAAGTTAATGGTCGTTCTTGAATCGGTTGCCCCCTTCGGGGTTCTGTCCATAACCTGGGTTGCCGCGCCCACGTGGGCCGGTGCCATAGGGGCTGCGAAAGCTGCCTTCCCCGCGGCCGGCAAACCCGTTGTTGCCTGCATTCGGGTTGCCACCATAGCTGCCGTAGCCTCCGGAACGGGGCGGGCGGGGTTCCATGGGGCGTGCTTCATTGACCACAAGGCTGCGGCCGCCCAGGGGTTGGCCATTCATGCCCTGAATGGCTGCACTGGCCTCGGCGTCACTGCCCATTTCCACAAAGCCAAAGCCTTTGGAACGCCCGGTATCGCGCTCCATCATGACTTTGGCACTGGCCACTGTGCCAAATGGCACGAAAGCCTGTTCCAAATCGTGATCGCGAACGCCATATGGCAAATTGCCTACATACAACTTACTGCCCATCACTCGCTCCTCAGCCGAAACCAATGGGGTGCCGATGTCTTGAAAGCACCCATTTGTTGGTATTGGTAAACAGAAAGCGGAAATTCCGCGGAAACATTATCCGCAGAGTTTTTATGGAAATACAAGCGGTTTAGGAAAATAAAACGGCCATAAAAAAAAGGAACCTTGCGGTTCCTTTTTTTATGGAGCGTCGCGTCAAGACGCGCGTTCGGGATTAGTAGCTGTTACGGCCACCACCGAAACCGCCGCCGCCGAAGCCGCCGCCGTTGCCACGGCCACCGCCGAAGCCACCGCTACGGGGAGGGCGGGGTTCCATGGGGCGTGCTTCGTTCACGACCAGATCGCGGCCGCCGAAGTTTTGACCGTGCATGCCTTGGATAGCAGCTTGGGCTTCAGCATCGCTGCCCATTTCCACAAAGCCGAAGCCCTTGGAACGGCCGGTGTCACGCTCCATCATGACCTTGGCGCTTTGCACAGCGCCGAATTCGGAGAACGCCTGCTCGAGGTCGTTGTCGCGGAAAGCGTAAGGCAGGTTGCCCACGTAAAGTTTGTTGCCCATGGAGGACTCCTAGAAAAAGACTTGAAACGCGATGGAGCCCTAACCGAAGCCAACCTGAGGCTTGACCTACCTTAGAGACGCAAACGCACTTGCTCCTGTACCCGAGTACCCGGGAGCGAGCCCATTATGTCGCAAGCTATCTGGAGGTCACTGGGGTTTTGTCAAATTTGTGCTCCTATACAACAAAGCACTCGTATTAACCCGCAATTCCATCTTGATAACAGTGGTGTGCTTCGGCGGAGGGCGATAAATATTGCAAATCGCTACAATAGTCCCCGTCTTTGGGGAGTAGTCCGTTTGGCGTGCAATGCGCCAAAAGCATGTATCAACAGACTTGGCGCGAGTGCGCTATGGTGCATGCGGCTTCAAAAGCTGGGCAAGACCATTGGCTGCAACCGTATCCAGGCTGGACGCGGCGGCAGTCAATGCGTGTTTGTTCGTCCAGCCGTCTAAAAATCCCCCACTATGGAAGCTTTTCTCGTATCGACCGGTATTGTCGCCTTGGCTGAAATGGGCGACAAAACGCAGTTGCTCTCCCTGGTTCTTGCCGCACGTTTTCGCAAACCCTGGCCGATTGTTCTGGGCATTTTTGTTGCCACCGTGGTCAACCATGGCCTGGCCGGTGCCGTCGGTGCGTGGGTGAACGCCATGATCGGGCCCGACGCCATGCGCTGGATCCTGGGTCTGTCCTTCATAGCGATGGCAGTCTGGATGCTGATCCCGGACAAGCTGGAAGATGACGAGGTGGCCGGGCATTCGCGCTGGGGGGTGTTCGGTACCACGGTGGTGGCGTTTTTCCTGGCCGAGATGGGGGACAAGACGCAGATCGCCACGGTCATGCTGGCCGCGCAGTACAACGCCTACCTGTGGGTGGTGCTGGGCACGACGCTGGGCATGATGCTGGCGAATGCCCCCGTGGTGTGGCTGGGCGACAAGCTGGTCAAGAAGGTGCCGATTCGCCTGGTGCATGTGATTTCGGCGCTGATCTTCCTGGTGCTGGGCGTGGTGGCCTTGTTCGCCACAGGGGTGCCGGGTTTGGCATAATGCCCTGCATGCGCCGATTTGCTTCTGCTTGCGGGCGCTTTATAAATCCTGCTAAAGACGAAACCGCTTGCACAGAACCCGGCCTCGTTTTTAGCGATGCCGGGTTTTTTCATGTCCTTCATCGCCACACCACAAACCATGCACTTTCCGGATGCGTTGCCGCTGCAAAGCGGCAAGCACATCCGTGACTACACCCTTGCGTACGAGACCTATGGCACGCTGAATGCCGACCGCTCCAACGCCATCCTGGTCTGCCATGCGCTGAATGCCTCGCACCACGTGGCGGGCGTGTACGCCGGCCAGCCCAAGAGCGAGGGCTGGTGGGACAACATGATCGGCCCCGGCAAGTCCGTGGACACCAACAAGTTCTTCGTCATCGGCGTCAACAACCTGGGCTCCTGCTTTGGTTCGACCGGCCCCATGCACACGAACCCGGAGACCGGCGAGGTCTATGGCTCCAGCTTCCCCGTGCTGACGGTGGAGGACTGGGTCAACGCCCAGGCGCTGCTGCTCGATCGCTTGGGCGTCGCACAACTGGCTGCCGTGCTGGGTGGCAGCCTGGGGGGGATGCAGGCCCTGAGCTGGACGTTGCAGTACCCCGAGCGCATGCGCCACGCCGTGGTGGTGGCCAGCGCGCCCAATCTGAACGCCGAGAACATCGCCTTCAACGAGGTGGCGCGCCGCGCCATCGTCACCGACCCGGACTTCCACGGCGGTGACTTCTACGCCCACGGCGTGGTGCCGCAGCGCGGGCTGCGCATCGCCCGCATGATCGGCCACATCACCTACCTGAGCGACGATGTGATGAACCAGAAGTTCGGCCGCGCTCTGCGCAACGGCCCCGACATCCAGTTCACCACCCAGGACATCGAGTTCGAGATCGAGAGCTACCTGCGCTACCAGGGCGACAAGTTCAGCGGCTACTTCGACGCTAACACCTACCTGCTGATCACGCGGGCGCTGGATTACTTCGACCCTGCCAAGAAGTACGGGGGCAGCCTGAAGGCGGCGCTGACCCGCAGTCTTGCCAAGTTCTTCCTGGTCAGCTTCACCACCGACTGGCGCTTTGCGCCGGGGCGCAGCCGCGAGATCGTGCAGGCCCTGCTGCAGAACGGGCGCGACGTCAGCTATGCCGAGATCGACGCGCCCCATGGGCACGACGCCTTCCTGCTCGACGACCCCCGCTACCTGGCCGCGATGCGCGCCTACTTTGACGGCATTGCCAAGGAGTTCTCCGCATGAGCGCGACCCCCACCATGCAAGCATTGGCACAGCTGGTGCCCCAGGGCGCCCGCGTGCTGGACCTGGGCTGCGGCGACGGCAGCTTTCTGCAGTACCTGCAGCGCGAGCGGGGCTGCACCGGCTATGGCGTGGAGATCGATGACGCCAACGTGCTGGCCTGTGTGCAGCGCGGCATCAACGTGCTGCAGCTGAACCTGGACGACGGCCTGGCCATCTTTGAGGACAACAGCTTCGACATGGTGCTGCAGATCAACACGCTGCAGCACCTGCGCAACACCGAAACCATGCTGCGCGAGACCGCGCGCGTGGGCCGCATGAGCGTGGTCAGCTTCCCCAACTTCGCGCACTGGCCCAACCGCTTCTCGGTGCTGCGCGGGCGCATGCCGGTGACGCGCCACCTGCCCTACCAGTGGTACGACACGCCAAACATCCGCGTGGGCACGTTCAAGGACTTCGAGGTGCTGGCGCACAAGAACCGGCTGCACGTGGTCGATGCCTTTGGCCTGCGCGAAGGCCAGGTCATCCGCAGCTGGCCCAATCTGCGCGCCAGCACGGCCGTGTTCTGCTTGGAGCGGGGCTAGGCGCGACCGCGGGCAGGTCGGCTGCGCGCCGGCATGACCCCGGGGCCCTGGGGGGTGAGCGGGAGGGCCGCTGCGACGCGGGGTGGCCGCCACCCGACCAGCGTCAAAGCGGCGGCGGTGCAATTTCCCATAATGCAACCATGCCCCGCTGTGCCGCCAACCTCTCGCTGATGTACACCGAGCTGCCTTTCCTGGCCCGCTTCGGTGCGGCCGCCCGGGATGGTTTCCGGGCGGTGGAATACCTGTTTCCCTATGCCTACGCGGCCGAGGAGCTGGCGCAGCAGCTGGTGCAGCATGGCCTGCAGCAGGTGCTGTTCAACGCCCCGGCCGGGGGCGGGAATCTGGCGGAGATGGCCCAGGCCTGGGAGGCCGGGCGGCGCGGCAGCCTGTGCATTCCCGGGGAAGAGGCCCAATTTCGCGAAGGCGTCTGGCAGGCCCTGCACTACGCCCAGGTGCTGGGCTGCCCGCGCATCCACGTCATGGCCGGCCTGGTGCCGCACACGCTGGCGCGCGAAGCCCTGGTCAGCACGGCCCACGAAAACCTGCGCTGGGCGGTGCAGGCCGCCGCCGACGTGGGGGTGGCGGTGCTGGTCGCGCCGATCAATGGGCGCGACATGCCGGGCTATTTCCTGCAGACCCAGGACCAGGCCCACAGCTTGGTGCAGACCGTGGCGGCGCCCAACCTGAAGGTGCAGATGAACCTGTACCACTGCCAGGTCATGGAGGGCGATGTGGCCACCAAGCTGCGCACCTACCTGCCCACGGGGCGCGTCGGCCACATCCAGGTGGCGGGTGTGCCGGAGGGGCACGAGCCGGATGGGGGCGAGCTGCACTATCCCTATCTGTTCGACCTCATCGATGCCCTGGGCTACAGCGGCTGGGTGGGCTGTGCATACCGCCCGCGCCACGGCACCAGCCAGGGGCTGGGCTGGATGGCGCACCCCGCTTGCCGCATGGGCTGAGGGCGCAGCGGCCGCACGGTGTGGCCACCGTGGCGGCCAAAGAACCGTGAAAAAGTGAGCGTGTGGCGCGCGTTCTGCCTTGATTTCAGGCGTTAAACCATCTGAAGTTGGCTTGGAATGATCGCTGGCCGCTCCTTTTTTGGATTGCCTGCGGCCTTACTTGAGCCAGCCGCGCTTGCGGAAGTACAGCATGGGCCCCACGGCGCTGAGCACCATCAGCACCAGCACGTAGACGTAGCCGTATTCCCATTCCAGCTCGGGCATGACGCGGAAGTTCATGCCGTAGACGCTGGCGATCAGCGTGGGCGGCAGCAGGGCCACGCTGGCCACCGAGAAGATCTTGATGATCTTGTTCTGGTTGATGTTCAGGAAACCGACGGTGGCGTCCATCAGGAAGTTGATCTTGTCGAACAGGAAGGCCGTGTGGCTGTCCAGCGACTCGATGTCGCGCAGGATCTGGCGTGCGTCCTCGAACTGCTCGGCATTCAGCATCTTGCTGCGCATCATGAAGCTGACGGCGCGGCGCGTGTCCAGCATGTTGCGGCGGATGCGGCCGTTCAGGTCTTCCTGGCGCGCAATGTCGGCCAGCACGGTCTGGGCGTCGCTGTCGGTGACGTTGCCATCCAGCACCTGGGCGCTGACCTTCTTCAGGTCGTCGTAGATGCCTTCCAGCGTGTCGGCGGAGTATTCGGCGTCGGCGTCGAAGAGCTTGAGCAGCACTTCCTTGGCCTCTTCGATCAGCCCGGGCGCGCGGCGCGCACGCAGGCGCAGCAGGCGGAAGACCGGAATGTCTTCCTCGTGGATGGAAAACAGCACGCCGCAGCTTTTCAGCTCGGTGTTGTGCTGGTTCAGGATGAAGGCCACGCGCACGCTGCGCGGGTCGTCCTCGTCGTCCACCAAGAAGTCGCTGCGGATGTGCAGCTCGCCGTTGTCTTCCTCATAGAAGCGGGCGGATTCCTCGATGTCCTCGTCGGTCGCGTCTTCAGGAATCGACAGACCGTAGTGCTGCTTGATCCAGCGCTTTTCCTCGAGGGTGGGCGACTCCAGGTCGACCCAGATGGGCTGGAACTGCTTGAGTTCTTCCAGCGATTCGATCTCTTCCTGGACCAGACGGCCATTGGACAGCGAAAAGATATTGAGCATGCAGCTCTCCCAAATGTTGTTGTGGCTTTGGCGGGGATGCAGGGTGCGCTTCCAATCCTTCCGCGTCGGCCATCGGGCACAGGGAGAGGATGGAAGCTACCAACTAGGGTAGGTTTCCACGGAGTTATCTCCAAAATATGACAAGCCCTCAATTATGCCGGGCATCCTGGTGGACAGGGGGCCGGGGCCTTTCGGGCGCAGGCTCAGGGCGCCGGGGGGGGGCGCAGCGCGTGGGCGCGGCACAGATCGGCCCACGCGGCCGGCTTGGCGTGCGGTGAACGCAACAGGTAGGCCGGGTCGTAGCTGACCACGGCGGGCGTGCCGTGCAACTGGTGCACCTGGGCGCGCAGGCGGCCCAGGGCTTCCTCGCTGCCCAGCACGGCGCGGGCCGCATGCAGGCCCAGCACCAGCACGCGGGCCGGGCGGGTGTGCTGCAGGCAGTGCGGCAGGGACTGGTCCAGTGGCTGCCAGTCCACCGCCTCGGCGGCCAGGCCGGCGGCCGACAAGGCTTCGCTGCCGGGGCGCTGCACCCCGGCGATCCAGACATGGGCGCTGTGGTGCAGGCGCAGGGCGCGCAGCATGTTGTCCAGCAGCTTGCCGCTGTCCCCGGTCAGCGGGGCGCCGGGGTGCGGGCCTTCCCAGATCACCAGCCAGCCATCGTCGGCGCTGCCGCCGCCGGCCTGGGGATAGGCCTGCACGGCCGGGGCCATGCGCCAGACGGTGGCCGGTGCGGC
>NZ_JAZHFR010000091.1:0-13257 GCF_036541385.1 Comamonas sp. GCA5
ATCGCAGATTGGATCGGCTTTTATAACCACCGGCGCCCTCATCAGGCGCTGGGCATGAAGACCCCCGCTGAGGCTTATGCTTTAGCAGCCTGACCTGTGCAGAAACCGCTGGGTCAATACATCCAACGCAGATACAGCAAGCGCCAGCCACTCTGCTTTTCAGAGTGCTGGCGCTGTACGGGCCACGGACCGGTGTCCGTGGCGCGGAGGTGGGCTGGAATTACTTCAGCAGGTCCTGCACCTGGCCCAGGGCGGTCTGTGCGCACTGGTCATCCAGGTGGCCGCCAGGCGCACCGCCGATGCCCACGGCACCGATGACTTCGTTGCCGACCTTGACGGGCAGGCCACCGCCCAGCAGCAGGTAGCCGGGAATGTTCACCAGGTTGGCGGCGCCGGGGTTCTTCTGGGCGCCTTCCATGATGGCCAGGGTGCTGTTCTTGGCCGAGGCGGCGGTGTAGGCCTTCAGGCGGCTGGCTTCCAGGGTGTGGGGGCCGGCGTTGTCGGCCCGCTGCACGGCGCGCACGGTGCCGGCGCGGTCGACCACGGTGGCGGTCACGGCGTAGCCGTTGGCGGCGCAGGCAGCGACGCTGCGCGCGGCGATCTGGTTGGCCAGTTCCAGCGACATGTTCTTTTCGGTGCGGACGGCCTGGGCCTGGGCGGCAGTGCCCAGCAGGCACAGGGCGATGGCGATGGCGGGGGTGGCGATGCGGGACATGGTGGTGCTTTCTACAGAGGGTTCGGGGGCGCAGGCCGGTTGCAGCGCCTGGGAAGTACTGTAGAGAGAGCGCGCGCGGCGCACCATGCGGGCGGCTACGCGCGCGATTGCGTAGAACTACGGAGGGCTCAGGCCGCGGGGGCGGCGCCGCGGTCGTCGGCCAGTGTGGCGTAGCGGCGGATCAGCCAGGCCAGCGAGGGCGCTTCCAGCTTGCTGAACAGGTTGGCGCGGTGGGTTTCCACGGTGCGCGGCGACAGGTCCAGCGCGCGGCCGATTTCCTTGTTGGTCAGGCCCTGCACGATCAGGGCCAGCACTTCGCGCTCGCGCGGTGAGAGTTGGGCGTAGCGCTGCTGGGCGTCGCGGTCGGCCTGGGTCTGGGCGCGCAGGCGCACATGCTGGCGCACGGCGGCCTGCAGGGTCTCCAGCAGGACTTCGTCGTCCACGGGCTTTTCCAGGAACTCGGTGGCCCCGTTCTTGAAGGCGCGGCGGCACATGTCCACCGTGCCGTGGCCGGTGAGGATGAGGATGGGCTGGTCCACGCCCTGTTCCATCAGCTGGCCCAGCAGCGTCAGGCCGCCGACGCCGGGCATGCGCACGTCGAGCACGATGGCGCCGATGGCCTGGCGGTCGAACTGGGCAGCGAAGGCCAGCGGGTCGGCCCAGGTTTGCACGCGCAGGCCGACGGTGCCGATCAGCAGCGACAGGCTGTCGCGCACGGCCTGGTCGTCGTCCACCAGGTGGATCAGGGGGGATTGCTGCAGGGGGTCAGGGCTGGGCATGCTCGGTGGGGAGGGGCAGGGTCAGTTCAAAGCAGGCGCCGCGCAGCGCCGGCCGCTCAATGAGGCGCAGGTGGCCGCCCAGGGATTCGGCCAGGCTTTCGCTGAGCGTCAGCCCCAGACCCAGGCCCTGGCTGCGCGTGGTGGCAAAGGGGGTGAACAGCCGGTCGCGCACCTCGGGGGCGATGCCGGGGCCGTTGTCCTGCACGCGCAGCTGCACCCAGTCGCCGGTGCGCGTCTGCGTGATCTCCAGTCGCCGCTCGGCGGGGGGCAGGGCCTCCATGGCCTGCAGGGCGTTGAGCAGCAGGTTGTGCAGGATCTGCTGCAGCGCGATCGGGTCGCTGTGCAGCGGCGGCAGCGGCGCGGGCACGGTCTGCAGTACCTGCACCTGGCGCTGGCGCAGCTCGGGCTCCAGCAGGTGCAGGGCGTCGTTGACCAGCGCCTGCAGCGCCACGGCCTGGGCCGCCGCCACGGTGTCAGGGCGTTCCACCAGCCGGCGCAGGCGGCCCACCACGGCGGAGGCGCGCTTGGCCTGTTCGGCGGCCTGGCCCATGGCCTGGCGCGCGGCGTCCACATCGGGTTCGCGGTCGTCCAGCAGGCGGCGGGCGGCCTGGCTGCTGGAGAGGATGGCCGTCAGCGGCTGGTTCAGCTCGTGCGCCAGGCCGGCGGCCAGTTCGCCCAGGGTGTTCAGGCGGGCCACATGGCCGTGCTGCAGCAGTTGCTCCGCGCGCAGGCGCGCCGTGCGCTGCTGCCAGGCGGCGCGCAGGCCGGCCAGCCCCAGGGCGCAGACCAGGGCCCAGGCCAGCATGGGCCCCCACGGCAGCAGGCGGGGGTGCAGCTTGTAGCGTTCGTGCAGGTCCAGCACCTGGCTGGGCGAGGCCAGGGTCTTGGTCTGCGTCCAGGCCCAGCCGGGGGCATCGGCCTCGGGGGCGCCGGGCTGCAGCAGCAATTGCGTGTCGCCCTGCGTCAGCCAGATGCGGACCGGGCTGTGGCTGGGCGGGTAGGGCCATTCCTCGGTGGGCACGGCGGCGCGCAGGTCCAGCGCCAGGGCATAGCTGGCCGGCTGGCCGGCCTGTACGACAAACAGCGTGCCGGCGGCCAGCCGGCTGGCGTCCATGTGGGCGTGGCCGCTGCGGCGCGACTGCTGCTCCAGCGCGTCCAGGGTGGACGGCCAGTGCGCGGGCCAGGGCTGGTCGGCACGGCGCTGGGCAATGCCCAGGATCTGTGGGTACAGGCGTGCCAGGTCGCTGGCGGTGGCGTTTGCACCGGCGTCGGGTGACAGCTGGGGCTGCAGCAGGGCCAGCGTGGCCAGGATGGCATCGTGCTGCACCAGCTGCTGGCTCAGCAGCCGGTGGGCGATGCGGGCATTGGTCTGGAAGCCCTCGTTCAGCGCCTGCAGGCGCTGCTGCGCCAGCCAGCCGGCGCCCCCGCCGGCGGCGATGATCCAGGCCAGCAGCCATCCCAACCAGGGTGTCGTCCAGTGCATGGCGCGGATTGTGGCATTCCTGGCGGCGCTGGCGGGTCAGCGCCGGGCTTCAGCCCTTGGCGAAGAACAGCCCGGCCATCACTAGGCCGGTGGCCACGATGCCCCAGCGCAGCACCGGCGCCGGAATCTTGCGGGCCACCCGTGCGCCGCCATAGCCGCCGGCGGTGGCGGCGACCATCATCACCAGGGCCTGCGGCCATTCGACGATGCCGCCCGCGGCGTAAATGCCCACGGCAATCGCGGTCAGCAGGGCCGAGACCAGGTTCTTCATGCCGTTCATGGCGTTCAGCTGGGTCTGGCCCAGCAGGCTGAACAGCGCCAGGCACAGGATGCCCAGGCCGCCGTTGAAGTAGCCGCCGTAGACGGCCACGGCCAGCATGCCCAGCGTAGCCTTGGTGGTGCTGGCGGGGGCGTCGGGGTGGGTGCTGCGCGAGGCCCAGGCGCGGATCTGCGGGCCGAAGGCGAACAGGGCGGTGGCGCCCAGCAGCAACCAGGGCACGACCTTGCGGAAGGTGGCGTCGGGGGTGACCAGCAGCAGGGCCGCACCGCCGGCACCGCCGATCAGCGCCAGGGCGATGGATTTGCCCAGGGTCAGCCCGGGGGGCGCGGCCATGTCTTCGCGGAAGCCCCAGGCGCTGGCCGCGTAGCCGGGCAGCAGGGCCACGGTGCCGGTGGCATTCGCCACCACGGGCGGCACGCCGGTGAAGACCAGGGCCGGCAGGGTCAGAAAGCTGCCTCCGCCAGCGACGGCGTTGAGGGCGCCAGCCACAAAGGCGGCCGCCAGCAGCAGGGCGATGTGGGCCCAGGGGCCAATGCCCAGAATGTCCATGCGTGTCTCCCGAATGTTGTTGTGATGGGCGCGCGTGCACCGTGCTGGTGCAGCCATGGAGCGATCTTAGTGGCTGGCCCGGGCCGCCGGCATGCGCAAAACGCAAAGCACCTTGGACCTGCGCCCGCCTAGTGCGCCGGGGGGCGTGGCGCCTCAGGCGCGGATGTAGGTCCAGCCTTCGGTCTGCAAGCGTGCCAGGGCCAGGATGGCGGGGCCGTCCAGCACCTGCAGGGGCGCGCGGGCCGGGCGTTGCAGCTGTGCCAGGGAATTGGGGCACAGCCAGGTCAGGGCGTCGGCATGTTCGTGCGGGGTGTCCAGCGCCGCGGCCACGGCCGCCGCGTTGGCGATGATGCGCACCGCGCAGTGGGGATCGCCCTTGCGGGCGTTGACGGCGTTCATGCGGGCGCGCTGCAGGCCTTCGGCGTCGGGGGCGTGCAGCAGGATCTGGAGGGTGGTGGTCATACGGCGGTGGTGGTGGCGGCGCGTTGGCGCCAGGCTTGGGCGGCCAGCATCAGCAGCACGCCTGCCACCAGGGGCAGCATGCCGGCATTGATGGCGTCCCAGCCCGCAGTGTGCAGCAAACGGCCCGAGCCGAACGAGGCCAGGGCCACGGTGCCGAACACCAGCAAGTCGTTCAGCGCCTGGACCTTGGCGCGCTCGGCCGGGCGGTAGCTTTCGGTCAGCAGCGCGGTGGCGCCGATGAAGCTGAAGTTCCAGCCCACGCCCAGCAGGATCAGCGCGCCCCAGAAGTGCAGCAGCTCCAGCCCCATCAGGGCGATCACGCCAGAGGCACCCGTCAGCAGCAGGCCCAGCGCCGTGACCGGCAGCTTGCCCCAGCGTGCCATCAGGCGGCCGGTGACAAAGCTGGGGGCGAACATGGCCAGCACATGCCACTGCACGCCCAGGGCGGCCTCGCCCACGCTGAAGCCGCAGCCCACCATGGCCATGGGGGTGGCGGTCATCAGAAACGCCATCAGCCCGTAGCTGACCACGCCGGCCGTGCAGGCCACGATGAACTGCGGGGTGCGCACGATGGCCCCCAGCGGCCGCGCCGGACCGCTGACGCTGGCCGGGGTGGGCGGGGGCAGGCGCAGGGCCAGCAGCAGGGGCAGGGCCAGCAGCGCCAGGGCCGCCTGGCCGTAGAAGCTGCCGGCAAACGGTGTCATGGGCAGGGCGTCACGCGTCCAGATCACCAACTGCGGGCCGATGACGGCGGCAATCAGCCCGCCGAGCATCACGCGCGAGATGGCGCGCGCCTGCAGCCCCGGATCACCCACCGCATCGATGGCCGCAAAGCGGTAGCTTTGCACGCAGGCGGCGTAGAAACCGGCCAGGGCCGTGCCCAGGCAGAACAGCACAAAGTCCTGCTGGGCAATGCCCTGCGCGGCGATCAGGCCCGACAGCACGCCCAGCACCGCCCCCAGCACATAGGCCGGCCGGCGGCCATGGCGCTGCATGACCCAGGCGGCCGGCAGCGTCGACAGCGCCAGGCCCAGCTGGTAGAGGCTGACCGGCAGCGTGGCGGCTGTGGGGTCGGCGGACAGCTGCTGCCCCACCAGCCCACCGAGCGAGATGATGATCGGGGGCGAGGCGCCCCCCAGGGACTGGGCAGCGAACAGCAGGTGCAGCGCACGCGGGCTGGCGGGGGCAGGTGCGGACATGGCAGGCAGGCGAAGAGGGGCAAACGGGCGCGGGTCAGGCCTGCAGGGTGGTTGCGGTCAGCTTGTCCCAGGCGTCCAGGGTTTCGGCAGCGTACATCAGTGCCGGGCCGCCGCCCATGTAAACGGCGATGCCCAGCATCTCTTCCAGTTCCTGGCGGGTGGCGCCCAGTTTCTGCAGCGCCTTGGTGTGAAAGCCGATGCAGCCCGAGCAGCGCTGCGTCACGCCGATGGCCAGGGCGATCAGTTCCTTGTGCTTGGCGCTGATGGCGCCTTCGGCCATGGAGGCCTGGGCCAGTTGGGCAAAGGCCTGCATGGTGCCGCTCTGGGACTGGCGGAAGGGGCGCAGGGCGTTGTTGATGTCGCGGGTCAGGTGCTGGTGGTCAAAGCTGCTCATGCAGGTCTCCTCGGTGGATGAAAGAAAAGGCGGCGGCACTCAGTCGGCGCGGGCCGGCTGCCAGACGCCGTCGGGCGCGGGCTGGTACAGCGCAAAGGCATTGATCGGCACCTGCATGTAGGTGCGACCGTCCTCGGCCGCGGGCGGCAGCTTGCCGGCGCGCAGGTTGACCTGTACGGACGGCAGGATCAGCGTGGGCATGGCCAGCGTGGCATCGCGGGCGGTGCGCATGGCGACGAAATCGGCCTCGGTGATACCGTCGCGCACGTGGATGCTGCGCGCCTTCTGGTCGGCCACGGTGCAGGCCCAGGCCGGGACACGGCCCTGGGGCGGGTAGTCGTGGCAGACGAACAGGCGTGTGGCGGGTGGCAGGGCCAGCAGGCGCTGGATGGAGTGGTACAGCTGCGCGGCATTGCCACCCGGAAAGTCGCGCGCGCCGTGCCCACGTCGGGCAGGAACAGGGTGTCGCCGACGAAGACCGCGTCCTCGACCTGGTAGGCCATGTCGGCCGGTGTGTGGCCGGGCACGTGCAGGGCCGTGACCGTCAGGCCACCGACCTGGAAGCGCTCGCCGTCGGCCAGCAGGCGGTCGAACTGGCTGCCGTCGGGCAGGAAGCCGCGCTCGAAGTGGAAGATGCTGCGGAACATCTGCTGCACCGTGCGGATGTGCGTGCCGATGGCGATCTGCCCGCCCAGGTGGTGGCGGATGTGCTGCGCGCCCGAGAGGTGGTCGGCATGGGCGTGGGTTTCCAGGATCCACTGCACCTGCCAGCCATGGGCGCGCACGTAGTCGATGATGCGGTCGGACGAGGCGCTGGTCAGCGTGCCGGATTTGGGCTCGAAATCCAGCACCGGGTCGATCACCGCGACCTGGCCGCTGGCGGTGTCGGCCAGCACATAGCTCACTGTGCCGGTGACGTCGTCGTAGAAGGGTTCGATGTGCATGGTGTGTCCTTTCAGGCGCCTATGCGGGGAAACCGTGGGGATGCTGCGGTGGGCTGCATCAATTTACTTTTTAATATAATATATAAAAACAGATTGTGACGCACGCCTTTCTCTTTCTGGATGGCGAGGACTGGCAGGGCCAGCCCGGCGTGTCGTGACCACGGGCTGGCGCATGGGGCGCCGGCCGGATCTGGACAGTGTGGATCAACTGCAAGGAGAAGACCATGAAAGCAAATGTTGGCGGCATCGACCGCGTCCTGCGCATCCTGGTGGGGCTGGTGCTGATCGCCCTGGCCGCCACCGGCACGGTGGGCTGGTGGGGCTGGCTGGGCGTGGTACCGCTGGCCACCGGGCTGCTGCGCTTTTGCCCGCTGTACCCGCTGCTGGGCATCAGCAGCTGCCCGCTGTCGTCGCGCAAGTAAGGCGCCGCGGCCGGACCGGGGGGCTTGGCCTTGTCGGGGGCAGCGCTTTGCGTTTTCCCCTAAGGTCAGGGCCCTGCCTTTTCGCCACCCACCGCATTTGTTGCCATGACCCAGCCATCTTCGACCGACACCCGTGCTGACACCCTGGACCTGGATGCCCTGCGCGCCCATGCGGACGAGGCCGTGGCCATGCTCAAGGTGCTGGGCAACCAGGACCGGCTGATGCTGTTGTGCCAGCTGACGCTGCAGGAGCGCACGGTGGGCGAGCTGGAGCAGCTCACCGGCATTCAGCAGCCCACGCTGTCGCAACAGCTGGGCGTGCTGCGGCGCGAAGGCCTGGTGACGACGCGCCGCGAAGGCAAATTCATCTGGTACCAGCTGGCCGATGCACGCGCCCTGCAACTAATGCAGGTGGTGCACCAGCTGTTTTGTAAGCAAGGAGAACCTGCATGAACATTGCATGGGACCTGTTCACGCCCGGGGCCGCGCTGGCCGGCGGGCTGTTGATCGGCGCGGCTGCCGCGCTGATGGTGGTGTTGCTGGGCCGCATTGCGGGCATCAGCGGCATCGTGGGCCAACTGCTGCAGGCTGGCACCTGGCGCAGCACGCCCCAATCGGGCTGGCGCCTGGCCTTTGTGGTCGGCCTGCTGGCGGCGCCCCTGCTGTGGCAGGGCTTTGCGCCGCTGCCGGCGATGGAGATGCCGGGCAACCCGCTGGTCATCATCGCCGCCGGTTTGCTGGTGGGCTTTGGCACCCGCCTGGGCTCGGGCTGCACCAGTGGCCACGGGGTCTGCGGGATTTCGCGTCTGTCGCTGCGTTCGCTGTCGGCGACGGCGGTGTTCATCGCCACCGGCGTGGCCACGGTGTTCGTGGTGCGCCATGTGCTGGGGGGCTGAACCATGATCGCATTCGTGGCATTGTTGGCAGGCTTGGTGTTCGGCCTGGGCCTGATCCTGTCGGGCATGGGCAACCCGGCCAAGGTCCTGAATTTTCTGGATGTCTTCGGCACCTGGGACCCGTCGCTGGCCCTGGTCATGGCGGGCGCGATTGCGGTTGCCATCTTTGCCTTCACCTGGGCCAAGCGGCGCAAGACCTCGCTGCTGGGCGAGCCCATGCAGCTGCCCACGGCCACGGCCCTGGACGGCAAGCTGCTGACCGGTGCGGCGCTGTTCGGCATCGGCTGGGGGCTGGCCGGTTTTTGCCCCGGTCCGGCGCTGATGAACCTGAGCACCGGCCATGGCGAGGTCTGGCTGTTCGTCGCCGCCATGCTGGTGGGCATGCTGGCGCAGCACGCCTGGGCGAAGCGGGGTGCGTCTTAAAAAACCAGAGCGGCCCGCGCAGGTAGTGATTGGGCTGCAGGCCTTTTCCCTGTGCAGAGGTCCGGTCTGGCACGGGATGGACGATGGAGTGAGCAGCCATGTATGAATACATCTGGCCCATGTGGGTCACCCTGGGACTGGCGCTGGCCTACTTTGCCAAGCAGTGGCTGCGCCCGGCGCGCGCCACGCGCATGCACGACCAGCTGCGCCAGGACTGGCTGCAGGCCATCTCGGACAGCAAGGGCACGGAAGTGCTGGGCGTGCAGACCATCCGCAACTCCCTGATGTCCTGCACCATGACCGCCACCACGGCCACGCTGGCGCTGATGGGCGGGGTCTCGCTGCTGCACAGCAGCTGGGCCGAGGCGGCGACCAACGGCCGTGCCGAGGTGCTGCAGCTGCACACCCTGGCGGTGCTGGTGCTGCTGGGCCTGTCCTTCATCAGCTCCATGCTGGCGGCGCGCCAGTGGCACCACGCCGGCTTTGTCGCTGGCATGCCCACGGACAGCCCGCTGCGCGCGCAGTGGCTGCCCCTGGGCCAGACCAGCCTGCGCCGTGCCGGGCATTTCTATGCGCTGGCGGTGCGCCTGCTGATGTGGTGCGTGCCGATGGTGCTGGTGGGCCTGCAGCCCTGGCTGGGACTGGTCAGCGCCGTGCTGCTGCTGCTGGTGCTGGCCACGGGCATCGACCGCTGAAGCCCCAAGCCCCTGGGGCCACAAAAAAGGACGCCACAGGGCGTCCTTTTTGCATGGGGGCTGCGTTGCGCGGGTGCCCGCGCGGGCGGGCCTCAGTCCTTGGCGTAGGGATCGGCATAGCCCAGCTCGGCCAGGATGTCGGTCTCGTAGGCCTCCATCTCGTCGGCGTCTTCTTCGCTGGTCTCGTGGTCCCAGCCCTGGGCGTGCAGGGTGCCGTGCACCAGCATGTGGGCGTAGTGCTCTTCCAGCGACTTGTTCTGCTCCTGGGCCTCGCGCTCGATCACCGGGCCGCAGATCACCAGGTCGGCCATCACCGTGGGGGCCTGCTGGTAGTCGAAGGTCAGCACATTGGTGGCGTAGTCCTTCTTGCGGAACTGTGCGTTCAGCTGGCGGCCTTCGTCCTCGCCGACGATGCGCACGGCCATCTCCGCGTCCACGGCCAGGGCGTGCTTGATCCACTTGGTGACGCGCGCGCGGGTCAGCAGGGCGCGGTGCGCGGCCAGGTTGTCGAACTGGCCGAATTGCAGGGAGAGGGACAGGTTGTTGAGTGCCATTTGGGGCTCTAGCGGTTGCTGGCCAAGTGCGGACAGCTATGAATTTCGAAGGTTTCAGCCGCGGCTGCGCGCACTGCCGGCATCGTAGGCGTCCACGATGCGTGCCACCAGCGGGTGGCGCACCACGTCGGCGCTGGTGAAGCGGTTGATGGCAATGCCCTTGACGCGCTTGAGCACGCGCTCGGCATCGATCAGGCCGCTCATCGCGCCCTTGGGCAGGTCGATCTGGCTGACGTCGCCGGTGACCACGGCCTTGGCGCCAAAGCCGATGCGGGTCAGGAACATCTTCATCTGCTCGGGCGTGGTGTTTTGCGCCTCGTCCAGGATGACGAAGGCGTTGTTCAGCGTGCGACCGCGCATGAAGGCCAGCGGGGCGATCTCCAGCACGTTGCGCTCGAAGGCCTTTTGCACCTTCTCGTAGCCCATCAGGTCGTACAGCGCGTCGTACAGTGGGCGCAGATAGGGGTCGACCTTCTGCGTCAGGTCACCGGGCAGGAAGCCCAGGCGCTCGCCGGCCTCCACGGCCGGGCGGGTCAGCACGATGCGCTGCACGGCGCTGCGCTCCAGCGCGTCCACAGCACAGGCCACGGCCAGGTAGGTCTTGCCGGTGCCGGCGGGGCCGATACCGAAGGTGATGTCGTGCTCGGCAATGTTCTGCAGGTACAGCGCCTGGTTGGGCGTGCGCGCGCGCAGGTCGGCGCGGCGCGTGGTCAGCTGCACGGCGGTGGCGTCGGGCTCCAGCATCTCGGCATCGCCGGCCAGCATCAGCTGCAGCGTGTCCTCGGGGATGGCGTGGTCGGCCATTTCATACAGCGCCTGCAGCAGCTCCAGCGCCTGCTGGGCCTTGGCCTTGGGACCATCGACCTTGAACTGCTCGTGGCGGTGGGCAATCTTGACCTGCAGGCCGGTTTCGATGGTGCGCAGGTGGGCGTCGGCCGGGCCACACAGGTGGGTCAGGCGCAGGTTGTTGTGCGGTGTGAAGGTGTGGCGCAAGATCACGCTGATAATTCCCTGGAGGAAGGCCGCACCGGGCGGCAACAAAGGATCGCAATGATAGGCAAATTGACAGGTTCCCTGCTGGAGAAGAACCCGCCCCAAGTCCTGGTGGACTGCCATGGCGTGGGTTACGAGGTGCAGGTGCCCATGAGCACGTTCTACAACCTGCCCGCACTGGGGGAGCCGGTCAGTCTGCTGACGCACTTTATCGTGCGCGAGGATGCGCAGCTGCTGTATGGGTTTGCGACCGCACAGGAGCGTCAGACATTCCGCGAGCTGATCAAGGTCAGCGGCATCGGTCCGCGCATGGCCCTGTCCCTGCTGTCGGGCATGACCATCGAGGACCTGGTGCAGGCCATCGCCCTGCAGGAAGTGGGGCGGCTGGTGAAGGTGCCGGGCATCGGCAAGAAGACTGCCGAGCGCCTGCTGCTGGAGCTCAAGGGCAAGCTGGGCGATGCCGTGGTGGGCACGGCCGCAGCGCAGGTCAAAAACGATGCCCAGTCCGACATCCTGCAGGCGCTGCTGGCGCTGGGCTATTCGGACAAGGAAGCGGCCGCCAGCCTCAAAGCCCTGCCCGCCGATGTGGGCGTGAGCGAGGGCATCAAGCTGGCCCTCAAGGCCTTGGCAAAGTAAGCCGCCATGAGCATCCACACCGAAGATTTTGGCGACTTCGAGGCCGCGCCGGCGCGCAAGCCGCGCGCCAAGGCCGCGCCCCAGGCGCCGCGCCCGGACGAACCGGGCCAGCCCGCCGTGCGCAGCAGCGCCATCTCACCCGCGCCGGTCAACAAGCACGAAGAAGTGCTGGAGCGCGCCCTGCGCCCCAAGCTGTTGCAGGAATACGTGGGCCAGGAAAAGGCGCGCGAGCAGCTGGAAATCTTCATCGGTGCGGCGCGCAAGCGCGGCGAGGCGCTGGACCACGTGCTGCTGTTCGGCCCGCCCGGCCTGGGCAAGACCACGCTGTCCCACATCATTGCCGCCGAGCTGGGCGTGAACCTGCGCCAGACCAGCGGCCCGGTGCTGGAAAAGCCCAAGGACCTGGCGGCGCTGCTGACCAACCTCGAGGCCAACGATGTGCTGTTCATCGACGAGATCCACCGCCTCAGCCCCGTGGTCGAGGAAATCCTCTACCCCGCGCTGGAGGACTACCAGATCGACATCATGATCGGTGAGGGGCCGGCCGCGCGCTCCATCAAGCTGGACCTGCAGCCCTTCACCCTGGTCGGGGCCACCACGCGCGCCGGCATGCTGACCAACCCGCTGCGCGACCGCTTCGGCATCGTGGCGCGGCTGGAGTTCTACAACGCCGAGGAACTGGCGCGCATCGTCACGCGCAGCGCCGGCCTGCTGGGCGCACCCATCGATGCGGCGGGCGCGCAGGAAATCGCCAACCGCTCGCGCGGTACGCCGCGCATCGCCAACCGCCTGCTGCGCCGCGTGCGCGACTATGCCGAGGTCAAGGGCGACGGCACCATCACCCAGGACATGGCGCGCAAGGCCCTGTCCATGCTGGACGTGGACCCGCGCGGCTTCGACGTGATGGACCGCAAGCTGCTCGAAGCCGTGGTGCACCGCTTTGACGGCGGCCCGGTGGGCGTGGACAACATCGCGGCCAGCATTGGCGAGGACGCGGGCACGATCGAGGATGTGATCGAGCCCTACCTGATCCAGCAGGGCTATCTGCAACGCACGCCGCGTGGGCGCATCGCCACCAAGGCCGCCTACCAGCACCTGGGGCTGGTGGCACCGCAGGCGGCCGGCAGCCTGTTCAACGAATAAGGCCGTAACCGGGGCCGGCCGTACCGGCACCCGGGACCAGGGGAACGCACTGTGAGTCCACACGCATCTGAAACTACCCACTCGGCACCCGCCCGCCGCCCGCGCCGCTGGTGGTGGCTGGCCGGCGCCGCCGTGCTGCTGCTGGCTGCCGTCTGGTGCGTGCAGCGCTGGCGCGGGCCGCAGGTGCCCGCCGTGCAGGTGCAGGCCCAGGCGCTGGTGCGCAGCCTGCAGTTTTCGGCCCGGGTGGAAACCCGCTCGCGCGTGGGTGTGGGCAGCACCATCGTCGGCCGTGTCGAGCGCGTGGCCGTGCAGGAAGGCGACCAGGTGCAGGCCGGCCAGTTGCTGGTGCAGCTGGAGCCCACCGAGCTGCAGGCCAGCGTGCAGCAGGCCCAGGCCAGCCTGGCCCAGGCGCGTGCCCAGCTGGCCAATGTGCGCACCAATGGGCGCATCGGCAAGCAGTCGCAGGTGGCCCAGGCCCAGGCGACGCTGCAGCAGGCCCAGGCCGATTGGTCGCGCAACCAGCAACTGGTGCAGCAAGGTTTTCTGAGCCAGGCCAGCCTGGACGAAAAACGCAAGGCCCTGGGCGTGGCCCAGGCGCAGTTGCAGGCCGCCCAGGCCCAGGCCCAGGCGGCGGCCGAGGGCGGGGCCGAACTGCAGGCCGCCGAGGCCCAGGTGCAGCAGGCGCAGTCG
>NZ_JAZHFR010000092.1:0-13096 GCF_036541385.1 Comamonas sp. GCA5
GTTTATGGGACGGTCAAAGTCTGGAAGCAGATGCACCGAGAGGGCTTACCCATTGCCCGCTGCACCGTACAACGACTGATGCGCAAGCTGGGCCTGGAAGGCGCAAGGCGTGGCAAGAAGGTGCGCACAACACGTCCAGATGCAGCAAGGCCATGCCCGCTAGACCTCGTCAACCGCCAGTTCACAGCTCAGCGCCCTGACCAGCTTTGGGTTGCAGACTTCACCTATGTATCTACATGGCAAGGGCAGATGTTTGTGGCCTTTGTGATTGATGTGTATGCACGCCGCATAGTGGGCTGGCGGGTCAGCAGCCATATGCGCACGGACTTTGTGGTGGATGCGTTGGAGCAGGCGCTGTATGCAAGGCGGCCTTCAAGTGACACGGAGCACATTCATCACTCCGACAGGGGCAGTCAGTACGTTTCCATTCGCTACACAGAACGTTTAGAGGAAGCTGGCCTGATGCCTTCGGTGGGTAGCACTGGAGATTCCTACGACAACGCCTTGGCCGAAACCATCAACGGTTTGTACAAAACGGAAGTTATCTACAAACGAGGGCCGTGGAAAACACGTGAATCACTGGAGCTGGCAACGCTGCAATGGGTGCACTGGTTCAACCATGACAGGCTGCTGGAATCCATAGGACATATACCGCCAGCGGAGGCTGAGGCAAACTACTGGCGGCAAGTTGCCAAGACCGTGCAGGCTGACGCCTGCACTTCAACAAACTAGCCTCCACCAAACCCGGTGTGATTCATGATAGTCCAAGTTTTTGTCCGCATGCCCACCGGGGTCTAGTGGGTCACTTCTGGATGGAAATCAACACCTTCACCACGGTGTCTGCTGCCACAATGCCGCCGGCACTGGGTTTGTTTTCAATGATGACGGGCTGGCCCATCTGGGTAGACAGCTGCTGCGCCACCACCCGCGATGTCACGTCCGCAACGCCGCCTGCGCCAAAGGGCACCATGATGCGGATGGGTTTCTTCGACAACGGTTGCGGATTGACTTGTGCGGTTGCCCATGGCATCACCAGCAACACGCTATACACCCCAGCCCGCTTACAGCGAGCACCCCATTTTTTTTGCCATTGCGTGCGCATGCACATCTCCTTGCTTACTTGTGCCGTGCACTGTGTCACCGTATGGCAGTAACAGTGCCGCTGTTTCCTGATTAGCAGCTATTGCATTTAGGCATAGCTATCGCAGCCCCAGCGCTCACAGGCCTGTGTTTTCAAAGCTAAATTTTTCGGTGTTCACTTCGCGCTGGCCTTGGGGGGCATATCGGTCACCCACGATCTGGTCAGGCTGAAACAAAACATCCAAAGCGGTCAACACCTCGGCGCTCAGTTGCACCGCACCGCCGCGCACGTCTTCTTTCAGGTGCTCCACACGGGTGGTGCCCGGCAAGGCGATCACATGCGATCCCTGATGCAGCACCCAGGCAATCGCCAGCTCGGCCAGCGTGCAATCCGCTTGCTCGGCCAGCGCCTGCATAGGCGCCAGCAAACGCATGTTTTTGGCATGGGCCGCCGCAGCAAAGCGCGGCATGGCGGCCCGGATATCGCCCGACACCCAGTCCCCCACCTCCTGGAGCTTACCAGTCAAGAACCCGCGGCCCACTGGGCTGAAGGCCACATAGGCAATACCCATGTCTTTGCAGGCTTGCAGTGTGCCCAGCTCGGCATTGCGCGACCACAGCGAATACTCGCTTTGCAGGGCCGTGATCGGGTGCTCGGCATGCGCGCGACGCAAAGCATCCACACCCACCTCCGACAGGCCCAGCGCACGCACTTTGCCCTCTTGCACCAGGCGGCCCATCTCGCCCACCGATTCTTCAATCGGCACTTGCTGGTCCCAGCGGTGCAGGTAGTACAAATCGATCACATCGGTGCCCAGGCGACGCAGGCTGTCTTCACAGTTTTGGCGCAAGCTGGCGGGCCTGCCATCGATCACACGGCGGATGGTGCCGTCTTCGCCCACCACACCGGCCATGCCGCACTTGCTGGCCAGCGTGATGCGGTTGCGCTGCTGCTTGACCCAGGGAGCAATCAAGCGCTCGTTGGCGCCAAAGCCATAAAGTGCGGCGGTATCAAACAAGGTCACACCGGTATCCAAGGCTGCGTCGAAAACGGCCTTGGATTGCTCGGCGCTCGAAGGGGTGCCGTAGGCATGGCTGAAGTTCATGCAACCCAGTCCCACGCTACCCACACTCCACGGTCCAATGCGTCGCTGCTCCATGTCTCTTCCTTTCGCTGCGGGGTGCATGCGCATGCCATGTCGCGGCGCCGCACCCTGCACAATTTTTGAATAAAAAAGCCTGTGCATGCTTATAAAGCTTGCACAGGCCGCTATGCATTTTTCAATGCACAGGCAACAATTTAGTTCGCGTTGAGCTGCTGCTCCAAATCATGCAGCACCTTGTAGCAAGGCAGCACTTGTTGCACGCTGGAGTTGGGCTCGCGGCCTTCACGGATGGCAGCAAAGAACTCGCGGTCTTGCAACTCGATGCCGTTCATGGACACATCCACCTTGGACACGTCAATCTTCTCTTCCTTGCCGTTGACCAGATCGTCGTAGCGCGCGATGTAAGTGCCGGTGTCGCCGATGTAGCGGAAGAAGGTGCCCAGAGGGCCATCGTTGTTGAACGACAGGCTCAGCGTGCAGATCGCACCGTTGGCCGCCTTGAGCTGGATGCTCATGTCCATGGCAATGCCCAGTTCTGGGTGGATGGGGCCCTGGATGGCATTGGCCTTCACGATGGGGCTACCAGCCTGGTAGGCGAACAGGTCCACCGTGTGGGCAGCATGGTGCCACAGCAGGTGGTCGGTCCAGCTGCGGGGCTGGCCCAACGCGTTCATGTTGGTACGGCGGAAGAAGTAGGTCTGCACATCCATTTGCTGGATGTTGAATTCACCGGCTTTGATCTTCTTGTTCACCCACTGGTGGCTGGGGTTGAAGCGGCGGGTGTGGCCCACCATGGCCACCTTGCCAGTTTCCTTTTGTACCTTCAGCACTTCTTCGGCTTCAGCCCAGCTGTCGGCCAGCGGAATTTCCACCTGTACGTGCTTGCCTGCCTTCATGCACTGGATGGCCTGCGCAGCATGCATCTGTGTGGGGGTGCACAGAATCACGGCATCCACCTCGGGCAGCGCCAGCGCTTCTGCTAGAGCAGTGGTCACGTGGCCAATGCCGTACTTGGCAGCCACTTCCTGTGTAGGTTCCAGACGGCGGCCCACCAGCGATACGACTTCCACACCGTCGATGTTCTTGATGCCGTCCAGGTGCTTGATACCGAATGCGCCAGCACCTGCCAGCGCCACTTTGATGGTCTTGCTCATTTATTGATTCTCCAAAATCAGATGGCCTACGGCCGTATTCGATGCAGGAACGTGGAAGAAGCGGTGCACCAGCTTGGGCGCATTGCCACCATCCACATCGGCCATCGCACCGCGCGCGATCAGCCACATCACCAGTTCAATGCCTTCACTGCCCGCTTCACGCACATATTCGATGTGCGGCACTTTGGCCAGCTCGGCTGGCTCTGCCACCAGACGATCGAGGAAGCGGTTGTCCCACTCCTTATTAATCAGACCGGCGCGCGGCCCCTGCAGCTGGTGGCTCATCCCTCCTGTGCCCCAGATCTGCACCTTGATGGGCTTGTCATAGCTTTCGATGGCCTTGCGGATGGCCTTGCCCAGTTCAAAGCAGCGCTTGCCCGAGGGTACGGGGTATTGCACCACGTTCACGTGGAAAGGGATCACCTTGCAGGGCCAGTTTTCAGGCTGACCAAACATCAGCGACAGGGGCACGGTGAGGCCGTGATCCACCTTCAGGTCGTTGACGATGGTCAGGTCAAAGTCCTGCTGAATCACCGACTGCGCAATGTGCGAAGCCAGCTCCGGGTCACCCTGCACCTTGGGCACGGGACGTGCACCATAGCCTTCATCGGCAGGCTCGAACTCCGCAGCCGTGCCAATCGCAAACGTGGGGATCACGCCCAGGTCGAACGAGGTGGCATGGTCGTTGTAGATGAGGAAAATCACGTCGGGCGTGTTCTCCTTCATCCACGCCTTGGAAGGCTGGTAGCCATCGAAGAGCGGCATCCAGTAAGGCTCTTCGGTCTTGCCCTGGTCCACGGCCACGCCAATGGCAGGCACGTGCGAGGTGTAGACCGAAGCCGTGATGCTGGCACGGCCTGCAGGCTGCTCACCCTGGGACTGCTCAATCGCCTCAGCCAGCGCCTGCTGGGCCTGTGCTTCTTGCCACTCTTCAAAAGCGGCAGACATGCTCATGGGGCCTTGCGCATCACCGTCCTCACCCACGTAGCGGTTGCCATCGGGCTTGCGGCCACCGCCCACCATCATGGCGCGGTAGTTTTCTTCGGTCATGCCGGTCATGGAACCCGCCATTTGCTGAAAGCTCAGGCCGTCGGTCGCACCCAGCTTGGACAGGAAGTAGATGTTGCCGCCAGTGCGCATCATCCAGTTCAGATCACGGGCCTTGACGGCGGCCTTTTGCTCATCCGTCATCGGCCACTCAGCCAAGTAAGCGTCTTCATCGGCTTTGAAGCGGGTGCGGTTCTCTGCCTTCATCAGGCTCATGCAGAACTGGTTGAGCCAGTACCCCTTGCGGCTTTGGTCGGCATCAAAAATGGTGGTGCCGGGGACGTCCAGATACGGTTTGTCCAATGCCATCTCTTGTCTCCTTGAATATCTAGTGAGGCGACGTTCAGGCTTCTTCAGGCCAATACAAACGCATGGGGTTGTCCACCAGCAGCTTGCGCTGCAGCTCGGCGGTCGGCGCGATGTGGGGGATGAAGTCCACCAGCAGACCATCGTCAGGCATGTGGTCCTTGAGGTTGGGGTGTGGCCAGTCGGTCCCCCACAGCACGCGGTCGGGGAATTCTTCGACCACACGGCGCGCAAAAGGCACGACGTCTTGGTAGGCGTTTTGCTCGCCATCCAGCGCCTTGGGTCCAGTTATGGACAGGCGCTCGGGGCAAGACACCTTGCTCCACACGTTCTGGTGCTCACGCATGAACTTCAGGAACAGGGCGAACTCTTCGCTATCCACGCCCTTGCTCACGTCGGGGCGGCCCATGTGGTCCACCACCACGGTCGTGGGCAGTGCGGTGAAGAAGTCCCACAGCTCAGGCAGGTCTACTGCTTCAAAGTAAATCACCACGTGCCAGTCCAGCTTGGCGATGCGACCGGCGATTTCCATCAGCTCGTCCTTGGGCGTGAAGTCCACCAGACGCTTGACGAAGTTAAAGCGCACGCCGCGCACGCCAGCTGCATGCAGAGCTTGCAGCTCTTCATCGGTCACGCTGCGCTTGACGGTAGCCACACCACGTGCCTTGCCGTTCGAGGACAGGCAGGCATCGACCATGGCACGGTTGTCCGCACCGTGGCAGGTGGCCTGCACGATCACGTTGCGTGCAAAGCCCAGGTGGTCGCGCAGGGCAAACAGCTGCTGCTTGCTGGCATCGCACGGGGTGTACTTGCGCTCCGGGGCATACGGGAATTCAGCTCCGGGGCCAAATACGTGGCAGTGGGCATCCACGGCACCTGCAGGCAGTTGGAACTTTGGGGTGGCGGGGCCTTGATACCAATCCAGCCAGCCAGGGGTTTTTTCAAAAGCGCTCATCGTCTCGTCTTTGCAAATAGCAGCCCCACACACCTGGTGCAGAGCTGTCAGGTTCTCAATCGGGCTTGATGCCGGTGTCGTCGATCAGCTTTTGGTAACGCTGGCGTTCGGCACGGATCAGTTGGGCAAACTGGTCGCGGCTGCCGGGCGTGACTTCGCCGCCCACGGCCGCCATGCGCTGCTTGACCTCGGGGGTAGCCAGGGCCTTTTGCACTTCGGCATACAGCTTGTCCACCACGGGTGCAGGCGTGTTCTTGGGCGCCACAAAGCCGTACCAGACCGAGGCTTCAAAGCCCGGGTAGCCTGATTCGGCAATCGTGGGGGTGTTCGGGAAGATGCTTGTGCGGCCGGCGCTGAGCGCGGCCAGCACCTTGAGCTTGCCGTTCTTCACGTGGGGCAGTGCTTCTAGCGCGTTGACTGCCACCAGTTGCACCTGGCCACCGATGGTGTCGGTGATGGCAGGCGCACCGCCACGGTAGGGAATGTGCTGCAACTCAATGCCGGCAGCCTTGGCGAACAGCTCCACCGCCATGTGCGGGGTGGCGCCATTGCCGGGGCTGGCAAAGGCAATGCTATCGGGCTTGGCCTTGGCTGCAGCAATCAGCTCTTGCACGTTGTTGTAGGGCACCGAGGGGTTGGCGGCAATCACTACGGGCACTCGGCCCACCTGGGCGATGGGCACCAAATCACGCTCAGCATCAAACGGTGGGGGCTTGTACAGCGCCATATTGGCCGCCAGGGCGTTGGCCGCCAGCATCAGCGTGTAGCCATCGGGCGCAGCATCGATCACGGATTTGACCGCAATGTTGGTGCCTGCGCCGGGCTTGTTTTCCACGATGAAGGTTTGGCCCAGGCTGCTGGACAGGCTTTGGCCCACGGTGCGGGCGATGATGTCCACCGCGCCGCCAGCAGAGTAGCCGACCACCACTTTCACGGGCTTGCTGGGGTAGGCGTTTTGCGCCTGCGCTGCGGTGGCGGCAGACAGCGACAACACAGCCAGCGCGCTACAGGCCAGCAGGTGGCGGCGTGCCGCTGAGGTTGTGGGATGCATGTTCTTGTCTCCTTGGATCTGGCAGTCAGTCGATCAGATATCAGTCGATGTAACGCAGGCCCACTTGTGCCAGCGGTTCGCGCATCTTGTACATGTCCAGGCCCAACACGCCGGACGCCAGCTTGGCGCGCTTTTCGCCTTCAAAGCTCTCGCGCTTTTGTGCGGCAACCAACACTTCGGTAGCCTTAGCGGCGGGCACGCATACCACGCCGTCGTCGTCGGCCACGATCACGTCACCGGGGGTGACGATCTGGCCTGCACACACCACGGGGATATTCACCGAGCCGATGGCGGCCTTGATGCAGCCCTTGCTGCTGATGACCTTACTCCACACAGGGAAGTTCATCTCTTGCAGCGTCTTCACGTCGCGCACACCGGCGTCGATGATCAGCGCACGAGCACCACGGGCCTGGAAGCTGGTGGCCAGCAGGTCACCAAAGTAGCCATCGGTGCACTCGGCTGTGATGGCGGCTACCACGATGTCGCCGGGCTGAATCTGCTCGGCAACCACGTGCATCATCCAGTTGTCGCCGGGGTGCAGCAGCACGGTCACGGCCGTACCCGACACCTGTGCGCCGGCATAGATGGGGCGCATATAGGGCTTGAGCAGGCCCACGCGGCTCATGGCCTCGTGCACAGTGGCCGAACCCAAAGCCGCTAGACCATCGGCCGCTGTGCGGTCCGCGCGTTGAATATTGCGATACACCACACCCAGTTCGTACATCAGTCTTCTCCTAAATATTTAAAAAAGTGAGTAGCTTGTGCTTTTAAAAAGCTAATCTCTAAGTGTTTTCTATCCAAAACCATTGATTTATAAGTACAGGTTGCTCGGCTTATTGCATTTCTTATTTACAGACACTTAGCCTTCAATGCGGCGTCCAGACGCGTGAATACGCGGCGGGCATTGCCTTCGTACACGGCGTGCTTTTCTTCAGCCGTAAGGTTTTGCGTAGCTTCGATGTAGCGCTTGGTGTCGTCGTAGTAGTGGCCAGTTTGCGGATCGATACCGCGCACCGCACCAATCATTTCGCTAGCGAACAGGATGTTCTTGGTGGGGATCACTTCGGTCAGCAGATTGATACCAGGCTGGTGGTACACGCAGGTGTCGAAGTAGATGTTGTTGAGCAAGTGCTCTTCCAGCAGCGGCTTCTTCATCTCTTGCGCCAGACCGCGGAAACGGCCCCAGTGGTAAGGCACTGCACCGCCACCATGGGGAATCAGGAACTTCAGGGTGGGGAAGTCCTTGAACAAATCCGAAGTCAGGCACTGCATGAACGCGGTGGTGTCCGCATTCAGATAGTGGCTGCCCGTGGTGTGAAAGCACGAATTACAGCTGGTAGACACGTGGATCATCGCGGGGATGTCGTACTCCACCATCTTTTCGTAGATGGGGTACCAGCTCTTATCGGACAGTGGAGGTGATGTCCAGTGACCACCCGATGGATCAGGGTTCAGGTTGATACCCACGTTGCCGTACTGTTCCACACACTTAACCAACTCAGGGATGCAGGTGGCGGGGTCCACACCAGGCGACTGGGGCAGCATGGCTGCGGGGATGAAGTGGTCAGGGAACAGCTGGCTGACGCGGTAGCACAGCTCGTTGCAGATGGCGGCCCAGGTACTGGAGGTCTGGAAGTCACCGATGTGGTGGGCCATGAACGAGGCGCGGGGGCTAAAGATGGTCAGGTCCGAGCCGCGCTCTTTCATCAGACGCAACTGGTTGGTTTCGATGGTCTCGCGAATTTCGTCGTCACTGATCTTTAGGTCGCTGGCCTTGGGCGCTTGCGACGGGTCTTTCAAGCCGGCGATCTGCAGATCGCGCCAGGTGCCCAATGCAGCGGGTGCGGTGGTGTAGTGGCCGTGTACATCAATAATCATGGGAACAACCTTTGCTTCAGAAAACGTCAATTTCGTTGGCTGGCACACCGTGCGCAGCCGGTGGTGGTCAGGCCGCAGACATGGGCACCATGCCCTGTGCGCGCTTGGCAGCGCCCGCCTGGGGCGAAGCCATGAAGTCCAGCAATTGGCGAGCAGAATCAATATCCGCAGAGCGGCTGAGCACCGCTGCCGAGAACACAGTGTCGATGGCCACCGGATCGGGAAGGTTGCCCACGATGTGAATGCCTGCTACGTGGATCAGCTCGCTCAGCTGCTGAAAGCCCAGCGCCACTGCACCACGCGCCACCAAAGAGCCCACAGGAACGCCAGGGCGCGCCTGCACCATGCGGGGCTGCACCTGGGCAGCGATACCCCAATCAGCCAGCAACTGCTGCAACGCCACGCCGCTAGGGCCGGTGGAAATGCCAATCGAAGGCGCTTGCAATACCGCCTGGCGCAGCGCTTCTTCGCTGCTGATGTCCGGCGGCGCAGCACTGGCAGGCACGGCCACGGCCGTGCTGGAACGCATCAAATCCACTTTGCTTCCCGCGACGGCGTGGCCGCTGGCGATCAGGCCATCAATGGCTTTGGAGGCCAGAAACACCAGGTCGTAGGTGCCGCCATCTTTGACTTTTTGTGCCGCCTCCACCCCGCCCAATGATTCGATGGCGGTGGACGCGCCGCCCTGGGCATGCCAATCGGCCAGCAAATCGGCCAGTACCTGACGGGTGGCCATGGATGAAATGCCTTGCAATACAGTGCTCACGCGCTTGTCTCCTTGTGTTCTGTTATCAGACGCCATGCCCGAGGGAGCTAATCCACCTGCATTCTGAAAGCAAAACACAACGAGACCCAGCACACAAACCCGCTAGCTGCTATATCCAAACGGCATACCACTTAGCCATTCTGTTGCAAAGGCAGTCCCGCGTAGTTTTCTGCCAAGGCCGTTGCTGCAGCCTGGGAGCGCACGGTGTAGCCCAATTCGGCTTCTTGCATCTTGGTGCCGAATTCGCCGCTCTCAGGGAAGCTGTGCATCATCGAGGTCATCCACCACGAAAAGCGCTCGGCATTCCACACGCGGCGCAGGCAGCGTTCGGAGTACTGCTCAATGCCCACCTTCGAGCCTTGCTGGTAGAAGTCCACCATGGCTTGGTACAGATAACCCACATCGGAAGCGGCCAGGTTCAACCCCTTGGCACCGGTGGGAGGCACGATGTGGGCGGCGTCGCCAACAAGGAACATGCGGCCAAATCGCATAGGCTCGGTCACAAAGCTGCGCAGCGGGGCAATGCTCTTTTCCAGCGATGGGCCAGTGACCAGCTTCTCACGGGCCTCAGGGTCCAAGCGCAGCTTGAGTTCTTCCCAAAAGCGCTCGTCGCTCCAGTTTTCCACCTTCTCGGTCAGTGGCACCTGCAGATAGTAGCGGCTGCGGGTTTTGCTGCGCTGGCTGCACAGGGCAAAGCCGCGCTCGGTTTGAGCATAGATCAGCTCATCCGAGACGGGGGGCGTATCCGACAACAGGCCCAGCCAGCCAAAGGGATAGACCTTTTCAAAGGTCTTGATCTGGTCTTGCGGCGCGCTGGTGCGACACACGCCGTGAAAGCCATCGCAACCAGCAATCTAGTCACAGGCCACAGTGTGTTGCACACCGTCTTTTTCATAAGTCACGCAGGGCGTCTCGGTATCAAAGCCCACGGGCTGCACGTTCTGTGCCTCATACACCGTGGTCAAGCCGGCCTGGGCACGCGCTTCCATCAAATCGCGGGTGACTTCAGTCTGACCATACACCATCACCCGCTTACCACCGGTGAGGGCATGCAAATCAATACGGTGGCGCTGGCCGCCAAACAGCAGTTCAATGCCGTCGTGCGGTAAGCCTTCTTCGTTCATACGGGCATCAGCACCGGCTTGCTGCAGCAAGTCTACTGTCACCTGCTCCAGCACGCCAGCGCGGATGCGTCCCAACACATAGTCGGGGCTGCGTTGCTCAAAGATGATGTTGTCAATGCCCGCCTTGTGCAGTAATTGACCGAGCAGCAAGCCTGCAGGGCCTGCACCGATGATGGCAACTTGGGTACGCATAGGGTGTCTCCATATCTGTCTGAGTTGGAATGGCTAAAGCTTAGTTTTGCGCCACATCAACATCCAGCGTTGCACGCACGACCTGCGCGATGATCATCCAACTTGCGCGACAATCGCGCGAAAAACAAACCCCAACCTCCCTTATGAACACCATCGCTCACGCAGACTTCATTGCCGGACTGGCCAAGGGCCTGGCCGTACTGGAGAGTTTTGACACCGATCGTCAGCGCCTCAACGCCACGCTGGCGGCCCAACGCGCCGGTATCACCCGCACAGCCGCTCGCCGCCATTTGCTAACGCTGCAATATCTGGGATATCTAGAAAGCGATGGCCACTACTTCTGGCTGGCGCCCAAGGTGCTGCGCCTGTCGGGTAGCTATCTGGCATCGGCCCGCCTACCCCGCACCGTGCAACCCACGCTCACCCGGCTGGCGGTACAGACGGGATTGTCGTGCACGGTGGTGGTACTAGATGGTGCTGAGGTGGTGATCGTGGCACGCAGTGCTACAAATGAGCAACCTGAGCGGCGCCTGGCCCATGGACTGCATTTGGGCAGCCGCTTGCCGGTGCATGCCACCTCCACCGGCCGCATCCTGCTGGCAGCAATGGATGACACAGCCTTGGAGCAATGGCTTCGCAACCACCCTTTGCCACGCTTGACGGCCCACACGGTGACATCGCCGCAGCAACTACTCTCTATTGTCTATGCCGTGCGCCAGCAAGACTTTGCAATGGCGCGCAATGAGCATGAGCTAGGCGTGCAAGCCATCTCAATACCATTGCGCGACCGCACCGGCCATACCTTGGCGGCATTGAATATCGTGGCCGCCCCAAAGCACTTTGACAACAAAACCCGCGTCAATGAACTCTTAGGCTTGTTGCAAGAGGCAGCACGGGATCTGCGCCCCATGCTGTGAACACAGCGTGCTACATTTCCAACCCGGCTTCAAGCCCGCGCCAAACACAGTGTGCGCAAAATATCGGCCGTACATCTGACCAAAGGCGTGGCGTGCTTTTTGGAGGATTGCACCAGGCACAGCGTGCACACGATGCGTGGATCCACAATAGGCAGCACCTTCAAGCCATCTTCCAACTGGGCCGTATTGACGGCACTAGCAGTGAGTACTGCATAGCCGTAGCCGCTGCGCACCAAGTCAAGAATGGCTGGAACGCTAGAGACCTCCCATACCACATTGAGCTGCACCTGAGACAGCGTGGCCTGCGCCTCCATCAGCTTGCGGAAGATCTGTCCCCGCTGCGGCATTATTAGAGGCATTTGGGAGAGGTCTTTGAATACAACCTGATTCTCATCCTGCAGGTCTTGGGCGCGCCCAATTACACAAAGCGGCTCCTCCAGCACTGGCACGACTTCAATCTGGGGATTGGGATCAGGCGTGTAGACCAAGCCCAAATCCATTCGCCCCGTGGCCAGCCATTCGCTGATGTGCATAGAGAAGCCCTCCACCACTGCCAGCCGCGCCTTGGGCATTTCTTTGCTGAAATGATTAATCAACGGCAATGTTAGGAGGCGCATCAGACTTGGCGGCAAGCCCAGTACAATGCGACCCACCGGCTCTCCCCGGTGGCTACCCAAATCCTCTTTGGCCAAAGCGACCCGCTGCATGATGCCGTGGCCATGCTCCAGCAACCGGCGCCCGGCATCGGTCAAGGCCACACCCCGGCCGTGCGAAACAGCAAGGTCTCACGCAGCTCTATTTCCAGCGCACGCACTTGCCGACTCAACGCTGGCTGGGCAATATCTAGCTGCTGGGCCGCTTTGCTAAAGCTGCCCGTTTCAGCCACACACACAAAAGTTTCAATTTGCTGTAGGTTCATGTCCTAGGAAATCTACCATGAAGCTATGCTTTTTAGATATAGCTGCTAGCCATAAGTAGCGTTATTGCATTACAGAGACTTCCCATAAAAGCAAGCGCTGATAAGTTTTCATTTTGATAGACCTGACTACTACCGTAGTACTCAAGAGGCGTACAACGAAAAACTGAATCGCCCCGGGTTTCAAGGAGGCCGATTGGTTTAAGTTGACACCTCTGCAGAGGTGTCGCTGACGGCTAGTTGCCTCCAGTAGTTTGCCTCAGCTTCTGCCGGAGGGATGCCCCCAATCGGCGTGAGCAATCGGACATGGTTGAACCAGTGCACCCATTGCAGGGTGGCCAGTTCCACGGATTCCCTGGTCTTCCAGGGTCCCCGGCGGTGAATCAGCTCGGCCTTGTACAGACCGTTGATGGTCTCGGCCAGCGCGTTGTCGTAGCTGTCACCCCGGCTGCCCACCGAGGGCTGTATGCCCGCCTGGTCCAGCCGTTCGGTGTAGCGGATGCTGACGTATTGGGTGGATTCAACCGGTCGTCGCAACACCTTTAATCAGGAGGTGTTTATGGGACGTCCCGCAGGATGGATGAAGCAATTTACTGGCAGAGAC
>NZ_JAZHFR010000093.1:0-12587 GCF_036541385.1 Comamonas sp. GCA5
GGGCTGTGCTTGCGTCGGGATTTGATGGTCATAGATCTCTCCAGGTTCGGCCTGTTGTCAGGTCATTTTTACGGGGAAAGATCTCGCTTAGCTAGCTGTTCAAAAAACTGGAACCACTTCTGGGCGTGACATCTTTGAACGGCTTTACGCTGTCCGTTTAGATCAACTACGCAAGTTGCCAGAGGCCCACGCATTGCTGGCAGAGCTCGATACACCCAAGCTACTTGAAGGCAACGAGGTCTCGGCTGTAGATATTGACGCGCTTGACGAGGACGCATTACTCGCTGAATTGGGTATTGCTAATGACGTGGCAGAAGCGGGCGACATCACTGTGCTGAGGCATGTCCGGTCCAGTGTGGAAAAACGTGCAGCTGAAGAAGTGGCTGAGCGTAATGCCTGCGAAGACTTTGAGCGATTCCGCCCGTTGTTTGAACAGGTTGAACAGGACCTGAAGTCGGGTGTGAGGAAAACGCTTCGTTTCGGACGTGATGCCAGCGTGGCCGATGGCAACTACTTCATTTTGGGTGGTCAACTTGCCTATGTGGCAGAGGTCGGTGAGACGATCAAGGCACCGAATGGCGACAATGATGCGCGTCTGAGAGTCATTTATGCCAACGGTACTGAAAGCAACCTGCTGCTCCGTTCTTTGCAACGTGCGCTCTATAAAGACGATACAGGCAGGCGGCTGACCGACCCCGATATGGGCCCGTTGTTCAGTGGCGAAGTAGAGCCAGACGACATTGAGACGGGCACCATTTACGTTCTGCGCAGCAAGTCAGAGCATCCGTTTGTGGCTCAACATCGCGAGTTGATTCACAAAATCGGGGTGACAGGGGGCAAGGTTGAGACTCGGATTGCGGGTTCTGAAAACCAAGCAACATACTTATTGGCTGGCGTGGAAATTGTCGCAACCTACAAGCTTCACAACGTCAACAGAGTGAAGCTGGAAGCACTGTTTCACCGCGTGTTTGGTGCTGCGCAACTAGACCTCACCCTGGAAGACCGTTTTGGCAAGCCGGTGAAGCCGCGTGAATGGTTTCTTGTGCCCTTGCATGTGATTGATGAGGTTGTGCAGCGGATTGTGGATGGAACGCTAACCGATGTGGTGTACGACGTTCAATCAGCCCGCCTGATTACGACTCAGTAAATCATTTTCCACAATGCAGCCATGCATGAGCTAGATATGCCCTGCATGGCGCAAACGTAACTGCTACATGTCTTGCGGAGGCAGCTGCTCAGCAAGAAGCACTTGAATTTTCAGGCGAGCTTCTTCATCAGCTTTTCCGTACCTGAACAACAGCTCGGCAATTTCATCGTCAGTGTCGGCGTAGAAAAACGCCACAGGTACCTTCAGCACCTGAGCCAACTTGCGCACAGTCAGCAAGTCTGGCTTGTGGATGCCAAGCTCATAGCGATTGATGCGTGTGCTCGCCACGAACGCATCAATTCCCGCCTCAATTCCCAGCATCTTTTGCGACAGCCCCGCAGCCAAGCGGGCCTGTTTGAGCCTCGCGCCCCATTGCTCATCCGCGTCAGACATCTCGCACCTTCAAAAGGCTACGAGAGTCGTAGTTATACTTTATTCTCGATACTACGAGTTACGTAGTTTTCTGGGTTGCGAACGGCTACCCAGCCTAATAAGAGGGACAAAGCATGGTGGTGAACGGGGGAGTGCGCTGGTGCACAGCGTTGGGGGTGTTGGGGTTGACATTGGGGGCATGGGCACAGCCTGCAGGTGTTCGTTCAAGTACTCAGCTGGCCCCCAAGGTGCACGATTACTACGCTGAGTGCCGCAACCCAGACACTGAGCTATGCACGGTGCAAAGCCCCGACCCATCGCTGTACATGTACACGGTGCTTACGCCTGACATTCCTTTTGATGACCTGGGCGCGCATTGGGTGGTTGATTTGCGCAAATTCCCAGTCGCCAAGGACGCCATCAAGGTGCTGCGCGTGGCGACCAGCACAGGTGAAGTGCATGCGATTCGTTTGAAACTGGTTTATAAGGCCACGCCTGCTCGAAGCAACGCAGCTGCCGAAGTGCTGACAGCGCCGCCTGAAGCCAAGCCAGTCGCTGGATCAATACCAACCGCTGCGCCGCCTTCGCAGCCCAGTGCGTCGATGACTGGAAAGCCGCCTTCCAACGTTATGCCTGTTTCTGCGACACAGGCTTCACCCTCTGGCACATCCGCCCCCGCTTTGCCAGCAAGCCGTGGCACTGAGGTCAAACAGCCCGAGCGCACTGCCAAGCCTGTGCCTTCGGTTTCTGAGTTGACGGCACAGGCCGAAGTGCCTTGTTTGGATGGCATATGCCTGGGGGCTTCCATTCAGGCGCTCAAAGCGCCGTTTGAGCCAGTATTCACGGCCGAGCAGCAACTGCGTGCAGGGCTGCAGGTCAATGCTCATCGGTTTCCAGACTTGGACAAGCGGGTCAAGCAGCTTGGCGCCTTGTTCAAGCAAGGCGATATGGAAGGGTTTGCACAGGCTGGAGAGGAATGGCTCAAGGCCAGCAGCAAGGAACGCCAGCTGCAAACCAACCTGTTTCACCTCAAGCAAGCCTATGAGCTGGCTCAGAAGGCTTTGGGTGGCAAGCGCAATACCGATACAGCAGCTTTGGCGCTGTACTTTATGCCCCAGCCTTCACCCAAAGCGTTGAAGGACGGGCCAGGTATTTCAGGTGCGTTGAATGTGGGGGCTGACCCTTTGCTTTTTGCAGTACGCACAGAGCTGCAATTCGATGCTGGCTTCGCTTCTTTGATCAAAAAAACAAGCCCGTGTTTTGCGGGGTGTACCAGCTGCAAGGGCACTTCACCAGCCCCTCGGGCTATGGCACCACCGTTACCGTGCGCTCTGATGCGGATGGTGATTTCAAGGTAGCCAATGTTCGCAGGGTGTTCACCGCTGATTCTCATGACAGCCTCAAACAGCTGGCACAGCAGTTGACACAGCGCTATGACCTAGCAATCAAGGCACAGGTGGTAAGTATCGATTTGCAGTCGCAGTCGATGTCACTGGAGTTGCGTCACCCCCTGGCCGTGCAGCTTGTGGGCGCACCACAGAAGCTGGTGCTGCAGCGCGATGCTTTATGGCAGCAAGGCTGGGTTGACTTTAAGGGCAAAGAGCTGGGGGTGATCAAAGCCATGCAAGCCCTGGCGAGCCACCAACAAGGCAGCATACCTGTGTGCAAACCCAAAGCCCTGCCACTGAGTTGAGGAAGGGCTGCTCGTGGTCACAATCAACACTAACTTGCCATCGCTGACAGCACAGCGTCACCTGAGTGCTTCGCAGCTGAGCTTGACTACTACCACGCAGCGCCTGTCTTCGGGCCTGCGTGTCAACAGCGCCAAGGACGACGCTGCAGGCTTGGCCATCAGCGAGCGCATGAACACCCAGGTGCGTGGGATGGCAGTAGCCAGCCGCAATGCCAACGACGGAATCTCTCTATCCCAGGTGGCCGAAGGTGCGATGCAAAAGCTCACAGACATTTTGCAGCGCAGTCGCGAACTGGCTGTGCAAGCGGCCAACGCAACCAATTCCAACAGCGACCGCCAAGCTTTGGACACTGAGCGAGCGCAGCTGCTGCAGGAGTTTGCGCGAATCGCCAGCACCAGCAATTTCAATGGGCAAAAGCTGATTGACGGCAGCTTTATGGCGCAGAGCTTTCAGGTAGGTGCCAATGCCGGTGAAGTGATCGGCGTGAACTTGCCTTCACTGCAAGCGCCGAACCTTGGTGCGTATGGCTGGCCGCTGCAGCAAAGCCCCACCACCAACAGCTATGCCATCACCCGAGGTAACGACGAAATGGTGCCCGCTGGCGACTTGGTGCTGCGCGACAAGCCAATTGCTATTGAGCGCAACGAAAGCATGGCTTCGATTGCACAGAAGATCAACGATGCCGGGTTTGATCCCAAGATTTATGCACAGGCCAGCACCAGTGCTGTGCTTTCATTCAACAAGTCACTTCCACCCTCAACACCGCCTGTGGCTGTCACGGTGAAGCTGATCGCAGGCGATGACTTGTCCAATGCGCAGTCGGTTTCCTTCACCTGGGATCATGCCAACCCTGATATCGCCAGCATCAAGCAGGCGATTAACGCGGTCAGTGGTCAAACCGGCGTCCGAGCGGAAGATGGGCCTTACGCAGATGACGTGCGCCTGGTCAATGACGCAGGAGAAACGATCCGGGTACTCAACGATTCAGCACCAGGCGTAAGCATGTTCATTCGTGACAACATAGGTGCAGGCAATGGGTGGACCAATGGTGTGACAGTGCCAGGTGCCAATGGTGCGGGCGTCTTGGGCGCAGGTGCCCATGACATTAAAGTGCAGGGCAATTTGGCGTTGATGTCCGAAGACTCCTTCGCTATGGATGGAGGGGATTACGACTTGGACGGCGATCCCACTGGGCCATTTCCATCCATGCAGTGGACAGTGCAAAAGTTCAAGCTGACAGATGCACGCTTGGATACGGCGGAGCACGCCAGGCAAGCCCTGATCATCTACGACGCAGCCCTCAGGCAAGTGACCAGCGCTCGTGCTGACGTGGGCGCGGTGCAGTCGCGCTTTGAATCAGTCATTGCCAATATCGACATCGCTGCAGAAAACATGGCGGCATCGCGTAGCCGCATTGTGGATGCTGACTATGCAGTGGAAACCGCCAAGCTGGCTCAGCAGCAAATCCTGCAGGATGCCGGTACCGCCATGCTGGCCCAGGCGCATTCGGTCGTGGCTGAGCAAGCGTTAGCGTTACTCAAAGATGTGTAGGTTTAAATGGTGGCTTGCACCGCATCACAGGTCTGACGGCGGGTTTGATGGTTCATTTGGCGTTGTAGATAGCGCTATCGGCTGCCGGTACTCAACTTCAGCTTCGATGCAATCGAGGGGCGTGCTCAAGCGACACATGCTGTCGCGATCGACTTCTAAAGTTTGAGCTCCCTTCAGCTTTTTGTATTGGATGAGCCTCCATGCCAGTTAGCGATACTGTGATAAGAGACCTCTACGCACGATTAAAAGGATTGCAGGTGCGTGAGTGCGAACTGGATCTTCAGTTGTCCCAAGAAATATCAACAGCACTTGCGCACTTCGGCCCCAGTATCCTGACACTTGATGGCGCAGACCCTCTGGATGGGGATTTCATCGCTTTGTACTACCAGTTAGCACTGCGTCGCATCGGGCAGTTCAAGCAAAGAATTTCAGAACGTACTTCTTGTTTGAATAGCTCCAAGGCTGTGCAAGACACGTTGCGCCTAATGGGTGTGCGTACAGCATTGCAATGCGATTTAGGTGGTGCGCTCAGCACTAATAACGCTTGCAAAAAAGAGGCGTTGGCGAAGCAGATCAGTATGGCATTGCTTCATTTGATGGTTTGCAGCAACTCGCTGCAGCATCAGCTGACTGAGCTAGTTAGCGCCTTAGAGGCATGGATGAATGCCAAAGCTGTGAGTGCTGAACAGGTAGTGAGTCACAACCAACTTGATTCACACAAGCCAGCTTGGCGTATTGAAATTCTGGGTGCGACACAACCTGTCTCAAAAGCCACTTATAGTTACATTCATTGAATTACTTCCCTGCTCTTGAATGTCTGCTTCAACCTCGGCTAGCTCAGCATCAAAAGGCGAAAAACTTGCACAGCGCTTGTCTCAAATTCTTGCGCGCCTGCACCAAGGTGATGCAGTTGACAAGCACCAACTTGCACAAGATTTTCAAGTGGATGTGCGCACCATTGAACGCGACCTTGGCGAGCGTCTGTGCGGGATCGTTGAGCGAAGTGCCGATGGTCAGTGGCAGCTGACGCGCACAGCGAGAAGCAGTATTCCAGCCAAGCACCTGCATGGCTATGCACGTATGTCGGGGACGGAGCACTTGTTTCCGGATAGCAGCTTGCGCTACCTGTTGGAACAACTTCATACCCCGGAACAGCAGCGCACAACGCATGTGCAGGCCATCGCACATGAAGACTTGCGTCCGCGTACGCAAGAGTTTGTGCAACTCCAAACTGCCATCGAGAAAAAACATCCATGCAGTTTTAGCTACAAGCGCAAACAGCGCAACGTTCAGCCGTACAAGCTCATCCACAAAAACGGCGTGTGGTACCTAGCAGCGGAAGAAGGTGCAAAGCTGAAAAACTTCAGCGTTGCGCTGATAGAGGGATTACATGTGGATGAAAGCAGCCACTTCTTTCCGAAGCGTGCGCACCAGGATTACATCGATGCCAAAGACGACGTTTGGTTTACTGAAGACACTACGGAAGTCCTGCTTCGTGTAGCCCCAGAAGCAGCACATTACTTTATTCGCCGTCCGTTGCTGCCTCAACAGCAGCAACGACAAGATCGTGACGGTTCGTTGCTAGTCACCACGCATATCAATCACATCGACCAACTGCTGCCCGTTGTGCGGTATTGGCTGCCACATGTGCGGATTGTTCAACCTGTTGAGTGGCAGAAGGAGTTGACGGCGGGGCTGCAGCAGGCGCTGAAAAAGTGGGATGTGGCAACCATGGAGTCATCGACATGAAGGGCGGTGGCTTCCTGATACTACTTTTTCTGCTGATTTGCTTCTTGTGGGGTGTGACTTCCGTCATTGGGGGCATCAGCCGAATATTTTCGCCAAATAGCGACCGCAATCCGCATATCGGGAAAAGAGTAGTCAGGCGGGAGCTGTTACCTGAGGCTCCTGTGCAAGAAGTCACCGCTAGCAACGCAAGAGCGACCTCGGAAAAAAATTTAGACCGCACCTTAGCTCAGCTTGAAAAAATCAACAAGCTACGCAATGAGGGTGCGCTGACCGAGGAGGAGTTTTTGCAAATCAAGGTGAAGTTGATTCAGGAAAGTCAAAGCGACTAATAAATCACTTGAATAAAACGAAAAATCTATGTCTTTAGACAGTGAAATCGCGCATACATGCCTCTGACGAAGAGTCGGAGGCTACTGCTTTCTGATGGCTCCTCCAAGCTCCAAGCTGGATAAATGCTGTGCCAGACTTTGAACGAATTCTCAACCAAAACCACACAATGAACGCACCTGAAGATCTCAACCGCCTATATGCCAATGTTTCAGACAACATCAGCAGCGCAATGGCAGACATTCTCTCGCTCAACGTCGAGCACAGCGATGGCAAGCGCGAAATCGGAAATATCACCGGTAAGCTCAGAGAGATCCAGATGCGTTTCGACCGTGAATTGCAGGAGCTGGAAGCCCATGCCGAGTGGGACACATTCACCCTAGCATTTTTCGGCGAGACCAATGCAGGAAAAAGCACAATCATCGAATCACTTCGCATCCTCTTCAAGGAGGAGTCCCGTCAGGCACTGCTGAAACAGCATGCCGATGATTTAGAGCAATTCTCTCAGGCTCTTAACGCTCACCTTGAACATGTTCGCGAAGGACTTCATGCCTTGTACAAGGAATACACGGACGAGCTGACCTCCATCAGCCAAAGCACCAATCGACTTACGCGAATCGCTCAACAAGAAGCCCAAGAGCGAAACGCAATTGCCAAAGCCGAAGCCGACGCTAGAACCCTACTCGACAAGCAAGAAGCTCGGGCCCGCCTTGAGATGCAACAGCAGGAAGCGGCACACCGCCAGCAACTCGCTGAACAGGAATCAAACGCTCGCCTTGCCGAGGAAAGGAAAGAAGCTGCACATCGCCAGCAACTCGCAGAACAGGAGTCTAGTGCTCGACTCCTCGAGGAGCGGCAAGAAGCCCAAGCACGCCTTGAGGTGCAGCAGCAGGAAGCTGCAGACCGCCAGCAACTCGCGGAACAGGAGTCTAATGCTCGACTCGCCGAGGAACGGAAAGAAGCATCACAGCGCTTAAAAATTGAGCAAGCAAATGCACTCTCGCGCTTTAAGGTACGTGTTGCACTGGTCAGCATTGGTGGGATCTTGATCGGCGCAACGTCTGCAGTTGCCTTGCTTAAATTAGCGGGAGCCTAAGATGAGCAGCCATGAACTCGATGCACTGTTCGAGGAAGCTACGTCAGTTCCCTCAACACTTGTACCTGCTATCAAGCCTGCCTTTCAGCGCATTGAGACGCGCTCCTCCGTCCTTAATGCACTGCTTAATCATCAATTCACATCACTGTTCGACAAACTTTTGGCCTATGAAAGAAAAAAGGCCGAGATACACCGAGTAGACGGCTTGATCATCGGTACCGGTGAGGCTGACTTCACCAAGGGAAATACGCTTTATCCCCTGAATTACAACGGCAAGCGCTTTCAACTGATCGATGTGCCAGGCATCGAAGGCGACGAAAGCAAGTACGCGCCTATGGTCCGCAAAGCTGTTGCCAAGGCTCATCTGGTGTTCTATGTAAACGGCACCAACAAAAAACCAGAGAAGGCCACCGCGCAGAAAATCGGCGACTATCTGCGATGGGGCACCCAGGTCTGCCCCTTGATAAACGTGCGCGGCAATGCCGATGCCTATGAGTTCGAGGAAGACCGAAAGTCTCTAACAGCTCATAGCGGCCCCACCTCTGCCTTGCAGCAAACCGAGGAAGTACTGCGTGCGGTGTTAGGCGACAAAGCCCTGCAACCAGGCCATTGCGTTCAGGGACTGCTCGCATTTTCGGCGTTGGCTAGCGAAGCGCAAACCGGGCGTACCACGATCCATCCTTCTCGCAGTCAAGATTTGCTAATCCAGCAGCGTAACTACCAAAAGTACTTTTCCTCGCCTAAGGCGATGTATGAGTTCAGCCAAATCAAGCCAGTCGCCAAAGTACTGCATGACAAACTCTCGACCTTCCGAGAGGACATGATCGAGAGCAACAAGACCAAGGTACACGAGCTGCTTGCCGAAAACGCAGAAACCTTGGCAAAGCTATATGCCACTCACGAAGCATTTTTGGACAGAACCAAACCAGAGTTCGAGAAGTGTCACGAAGCGATCAAAGAAGCCCAGGAACGATTCGAGCGACTGGTCTTGGCAGGACGAAAGAATCTTTGGGACAAGCTTTTTAACAACCTAAAAGACGAGGCCGACGCGATCATAGAACGCCATTTTGGTGACAACGATGCCATTTCCAACAAGATTAATCGAGCGTTCAAAGTGCAACAGGAATCGCTCAAAGACAGTCTTCAGGGACAGTTTGAAGAGTACCTTAAAGACCTGCAGAAAGACTTGAAGCAGGCTATGCAGCGCCTTTTAGAGGACGTTGCACGAGTCGAATTCGAGCAGTTGCTTTATGACGTTGACACCGTGGACGTCAACTACAAGACACCTGAGTTAGGTCTTGGGTTGGAGTTTGGTGACTATGGCTGGATGGCTTTCAACATTGGCTCCTACGCTTTTGCAGGATTCGGTATTGGCTCCGCATTCCCCGTAATTGGCAACCTAATAGGCGCAGCTGTAGGTGCTTTGGTGGGCATCTTGGTCAGCCTGCTAAGCGTTTTCACCGGCAAGGAAAAGCGCATTCGCAAGGCGCAAGGGCAAGTGCAAGAAAAGATCGATGAAGCTTGGTCGGAAGCTCGTAAAGCCCTGCAAGAAGAACGCAAGACGCTGTTTACCCCCGTGCGCGAGCAGATTGACAAAACCGTTTCGGCTCGTGTGCAAGAGCTCGATGAGTCGCTCAAACGTCCTCTGAAGATCATCGAGCAGCAGCGGACATTGATGACCCGCACCAAAGAACAATTGGAGAACATGCCTTATGGAACAATTCAAGCAATTTAATGTCGAGAAGCAGGCTGCTCTCAAAGGATTAGAGCAACTGCGTGCAGCACTCAACGAGCTAGGTGAGATGGGCGCAGATGTCGATAACGAGCTACAGAAAATTGACTCTGCAGCAAAGGCGGTCGAATCCGACGTTCTGCGAATAGCTCTCCTCGGAGCCTTCTCCGACGGAAAGACCAGCGTCATTGCTGCTTGGCTGGGAAAGGTCATGGCAGATATGAAAATCGACATGGACGAGTCCTCAGACCGCTTGGCCATTTATTCTCCGGAAGGACTTCCAGAAAAATGCGAAATCGTTGACACGCCTGGACTGTTTGGCGACAAGGAAAAAACGGTCGATGGTGAGCAGGTGATGTATGAAAACCTGACTAAACGCTACATATCTGAGGCTCACTTGATTTTGTATGTGGTCGACGCAACCAACCCTCTCAAGGAAAGCCACAACGACATCGTGAAATGGGTGCTTAGGGACTTAAATAAGCTTTCCTCAACCGTTTTTGTGATCAACAAAATGGATGAGGTGACGGACCTTACTGAACAGGTGTTGTTCGATGCCCAAGCCACTATAAAAAGAGACAACCTGAAGGCGAAGCTACAACGCGTAGCTAACCTTAACTCCGAAGAAATGGCCCAACTGAATATCGTCTGCTTGGCATCCAATCCGAACGGGCGTGGCCTGGATTTCTGGTTTGGCAAGCCAGAGCACTATGAAAGCCGCTCACGGATCAACGAACTCAAAGCCATGACCACTAGGGTGCTGCGGAAAAATGTTCCAGCGGTGCTGATTGCAAAGACCGGCATGGATGTCGTGCGCGATGTTGTTGGACAGCACGTGGTTCGCGCTGAAGAGCAATTGGCACAACTGAAGGTGTTTGCTGAGCAGAATGCAGAGGAGTCTGCACGCATCAGCCAGGACATTGCTACTGGCCGCCGTGAAGTCAAACGACTAGCAGGCGAGCTCTTTGAGGAACTGCAGAATCTTGAGACAGGATTGCTGGGCAAGCTCCGCCCTCTAAGCTTGGAAAACATTCGTGATTTCCTCGAAGATGAACTAGGCTATACCGTGGATGGCGTAGGCTTCAAGCTAAACCTGAAGATCAAGAGTGCGATCGATCGTTCATTCGATCAGTCTTCCAAAGTGACCAGTCGAATCTCTCAGGATATCGGTCGTCAGCTCAACTCCAGCGAGAGCTTTCTCAATGCCATGGGCGATAGTGCACTGAAGTCCATGGGGGGCGCAGCCAAAGGTATTGCCAACCTGAGCCCCGACATCATCAAAGGTGCGGTGTTTGCAGCCCGTGATGCACTCAGCGCAGTGACGGGTGTCGCGATTAAGTTCAAGCCCTGGCAGGCAACCAAGATTGCCGGAGCCATTTCTAAATGGGCAGGGCCAGCAGGCGCAGCCATCACTCTTACCTCGGACCTACTCAGTGCATACAAAGCACATGAATTGGAACAGGAGTTAAAGGATGCGAAGGAATCTATTGCCGAGGTAATTAAAAGTGCCTTCAAAGATATCTACGACATTATTGGCGATGACGAAAAATTGCTTGAGTTCTTTGCGCCACAACTCAAGGCGTTTGAAAAGATAGTCGAAACTGTGGAGGAGCGCTCAAGATTCATCAGTACGAACCAAGCTAAGCTTCAAGGTGTAAAAGCAAAGTTGAATGCGCTGATGTTAGCTCCTGCTCAGCTTGAGGCAATGGCTTAAAAGATAAGCGGCTCAAAGCTCACTCGACACTATTCGGGCAGTGTGTTTTGCTTGGTGGCAACGATGTGTTGTGCAAAACAAGGAAGCACGATGTCGGAGCGCAGATACTTGCGAGTGGTATTGCGGGAAAGCCCAGTTTTGCTGGGCGATTTCTACCACCGTGTCGTAGATTGATCAACTTCTGCTGTGCAGCGATTGCTGCCTGTCGAGTTCACAACATGAATGACTGCTCTTTCCAAAACAGCAGTCATTCACAATAAATAAAAATTAGTTCACTCAAACAACTTTCTCTATGGGAGATTCAAGTCGATTCAGCTTTGGAGACTGGCAACTATTCATATGAATAGACCCTAGACCACCAGCGGCCGCGCCTAGTAGACTAAGGCAGCATTTTGTTGCAAAAAGCCTGCGGGCCAATTTAGGGGGACTGAATCGGTGATCAATCAGGTAGACATAGCTAGCTTTGGTAGCTTCCAAGGTTTGGACTGGAAAAAAACGGTCAAGGACAGTGGCAAGACGACCCAGTATTTCAAGCGCCTCAACGTGCTTTACGGGCGTAACTACTCTGGCAAGACCACCCTTTCGCGAATCTTCCGCTCGCTGGAGACTCGCAAACTTCCCCTCAACTATGTCGGTTCGGCCTTCACCCTGACTGGCGACGAAGGTGCTGTCACCCATACAGGTTTGCTGGCACACAACTACGACGTGCGTGTCTACAACCGCGACTTCGTAACCGACAACCTCAGCTTCCTGGTTAATCAGGACGCCGGTGGCGAGATTAAGACCTTTGCCATCGTCGGTGAGCAGAACAAAGAGATTGACGACGCCATCGCTGCGATTGAAGCCAAGCTTGGTAGCGTGGAAGGCAAGGCAGGGCTCCGGTTTGATCTGGAAGCAAAAAGGAAAGAGCGCGACAGCACCAAGTCTGCCCACACTACTGCGTCCAATGGGTTGGACGACAAGCTGCGCTCACATGCCGCAGAGAAAATCAAGAAGAACCCGAACTTCCGCAGCCCCGTCTATAACATCGAGCACATCAGGCGTGACATCGCCACGACCAGCAAGCCAGGCTTCGTCGCTCTCACGTAAGCGTCCGGCAAACCCAGGCCTACCGAGGCCGGTGATCAGGCGTCGGCGGGTTTCCAGCGGTGTGGCAGGAGCTCGACGATGCGGCTGGCCTTGTGCGTGGGCAGTCGCGTGAGCAC